>JALVEX010000085.1 GCA_027030435.1 Paracoccaceae bacterium | reverse complement strand
CGCTCGGCCGTCAGATCCTCGTAGTAATCCTTGCCGATCTGGGCCATGGGCGCGTTGGTGCAGGCGCCGAGGCACTCGACCTCCTCCCAGCTGAACTTGCCATCTGCCGAAAGCTGGTGCGGCTCCGGGGCGATCTTCTCGCGGCAGACGCCGATCAGATCCTCGGCCCCGCAGATCATGCAGGATGTGGTGCCGCAAACCTGAATATGCGCAACGGAACCAACAGGTTGCAGCTGAAACATGAAGTAGAACGTGGCCACTTCAAGCGCCCGGATATAGGCCATGCCGAGCATGTCGGCCACATATTCGATGGCCGGGCGGGTGAGCCAGCCCTCCTGCTCCTGGGCGCGCCACAGAAGCGCGATCACCGCGCTCGCCTGGCGGCCTTCCGGGTATTTGGTGATCTGCGCCTTCGCCCATTCCAGATTGGCGGGCGTGAAGGCGAAGCTCTCGGGCTGGTCATGGTAAAGACGGCGCAGCATCAGGCAGCTCCGGTGTTGATGAGAATGAACATGGCCATGATCGCGACAACGGCCGAAAGGCTGGCCGAGATCAGATGCTTCACGAAGGGCTTGCCCTCGCGGAGATAAACCAGCGCATCGAACAGGGCGTTCAGCGCCGTCACGGTGAACACGAAGCCGATCACCTGCGGGCGGCCATCGTAGAGCGCCCCGGCCATCAGGGCGGCGATGGTGAAATAGCGCCCCGCCATGATCAGCGGCAGATCTTCGGGCCGGTGGGTGGAAAAGGCCATCGCCCGCGCCGGCGAAACGAGGAAATAGACCCCGAGGAACGCCACCAGCGCCACCAGCCAGATGGCCAGCGCACCGACAAGCATGGGCAGACCGGCAAGCGTCATCTGTCAATCTCCCCGAACACGACGTCAAGCGATCCGATGATCGCGGCCACATCGGCAAGCTGATGGCCTTTGGCGAGGTGATCCATCGCCTGAAGGTGCGCATAGCCGGGCGCGCGGATCTTGGCGCGGTAGGGCTTGTTGGAGCCGTCCGCCACCAGATAGACGCCAAATTCCCCCTTCGGCGCCTCCACCGCGGCATAGACCTCGCCGGCGGGCACGTGGAAGCCCTCGGTGTAGAGCTTGAAGTGATGGATCAGCGCTTCCATGCTGGTTTTCATCTCGGCGCGGCGCGGCGGGGCGAGCTTGCCGCGCGCCAGCACGTCGCCCGGCTCATTGCGCAGCTTCTCGCAGGCCTGGGCGATGATCTTCTGGCTCTCGCGCATCTCCTGCATGCGCACCAGATAGCGATCATAGCAATCGCCGTTCTTCCCGACCGGAATCTTGAAATCGAATTCGTCGTAGCATTCATAGGGCTGGGCGCGGCGCAGATCCCATGCAAGGCCGGAGCCGCGCACCATGACCCCGGAAAAGCCCCAGTCGAGCGCATCCCGCTCACTCACCACGGCGATATCCACGTTGCGCTGCTTGAAGATGCGGTTTTCCGTCAGCAGGCCATCGAGATCATCGAGCACACGGGTGAATTCCTCGTTCCACCGGTCGATATCTTCGATCAGATCGGGGGGCAGATCCTGATGCACGCCGCCGGGGCGGAAATAGGCCGCGTGCAGGCGCGCGCCGCAGGCCCGCTCGTAGAACACCATCAGCTTCTCGCGCTCCTCGAAGCCCCACAAGGGCGGGGTGAGCGCGCCCACGTCCATCGCCTGGGTGGTGACGTTGAGGAGGTGATTGAGAATGCGCCCGATCTCGCTGTAGAGCACCCGGATCAGCTGCGCGCGGCGTGGCACCTCGACGCCGCAGAGCTTCTCGATGGCAAGGCACCAGGCGTGCTCCTGATTCATCGGCGCCACGTAATCGAGGCGGTCGAAATAGGGGAGGTTCTGCAGGTAGGTGCGGCTTTCCATCAGCTTCTCGGTGCCGCGGTGCAACAGCCCGATATGGGGATCGGCGCGCTCGACGATCTCGCCGTCAAGCTCGAGCACCAGCCGCAAAACCCCATGCGCGGCAGGGTGCTGGGGGCCGAAGTTGATGTTGAAATTGCGGATGCGCTGCTCTTCCTGGCGCGTATCCTCGAAGCCCTTGGAGCCGTCCATCACTTGCCCTCTCCCTTTGCTTCGCCGCCGGCATCGCCGCCCTTTTCATCACCGGGCAGGATGTATTTCGCGCCCTCCCAGGGGCTCATGAAATCGAACTGGCGGTAGGCCTGCTTGAGCTTCACCGGCTCATAGACGACCCTTTTCTCGGTTTCGTCGTAGCGCAGTTCCACATAGCCGGTGGTGGGGAAATCCTTGCGCAGCGGATGGCCCTGGAAGCCGTAATCGGTGAGGATGCGGCGCAGATCGGCATTGCCGCTGAAGAGGATGCCGAACATGTCATAGACCTCGCGCTCGAACCAGCCCGCGCCGGGATGGAGCGCGGTGATCGAGGGCAGGATCTCATCCTCGCGGATGGCGCATTTCACCCGGATGCGCTGATTCTGGCGCATGGAAAGGTAGTGATAGACAACATCGAAGCGCTTCTCGCGCTCGGGCCAGTCCACGGCGGTGATGTCGATCAGGGTGGTGAAGCGGCAGGCGGGATCGCTCTGGAGAAATTCGGTGAAGCCCTTGAGCGAAGCCGGGGCCACATCCACCGTCAGCTCGCCATGTTCCACCCGCCATTTCAGCACGCAATCGGGGCGCTTCGCCTCGATCAGCGCGCCAAGCTCGCGCAGCTCTTCGCTCTTGTCATGCGTCAACACCATGGCGCGCTATCTCCTCAGGGTGCCGGTGCGCCGGATGCGGCGCTGAAGCTGCAGGATGCCATACATCAGCGCTTCGGCGGTGGGCGGACAGCCGGGCACATAGACATCCACCGGCACGATCCGGTCGCATCCCCGCACCACGCTGTAGCTGTAATGATAATAGCCGCCCCCATTGGCGCAGGAGCCCATGGAGATCACATAGCGCGGCTCGGGCATCTGATCATAAACCTTGCGAAGCGCCGGCGCCATCTTGTTGGTCAGCGTGCCGGCGACGATCATCAGATCCGACTGGCGCGGGCTGGCGCGCGGCGCGGTGCCGTAGCGCTCGAGATCGTAGCGCGGCATGGAGCTGTGCATCATCTCCACCGCGCAGCAGGCGAGGCCGAAGGTCATCCAGTGCAGGCTGCCGGTGCGCGCCCAGTTGATCACATCCTCGACGGAGGTGAGCAGGAAGCCCTTGTCCTGCAGCTCGCGATTGAGCTCCTGGGTGGTGTATTCGGGATCGGCCCCGGCCTGATGCGTGCCCGTCATCACTCCCATTCCAGCGCCCCCTTCTTCCATTCATAGGCAAATCCGATGGTCAGCACCGCCAGAAACACCATCATCGACCAGAACCCCACATCCCCCATATCCTTGAACGCCACCGCCCAGGGAAAGAGGAAGGCGATCTCCAGATCGAAGATGATGAACAGGATCGAGACGAGATAGAAGCGCACGTCAAAGCGCATCCGCGCGTCATCGAAGGCGTTGAAGCCGCATTCATAGGCCGAGAGCTTCTCCGCGTCCGGCTCGCTCGGCGCGATCAGCACCGCGGCCAGGATCAGCACAAGCCCGAGGGCCACCGCCATGCCGGAAAATATCAGAATCGGAAGATATTCCCTGAGAAGTTCGTCCACGGCCCTCTCCTTCCCTTGTCTGTGGCCCGCACAGGGCGCGCCGCCTTGCCTTCGGGGTTTACTCCTGCCTCAAGGGGGGGTCAACATGACGCAGGCGGCAAAATCCGGTTTGCGGGGGTTAATAGCAAAAAAATGTATGCCGTGGTGTGCCGGTTTTGCTCCAGATTGCCGCAGCGTGGGCACGGAGGCGCGAAGGGCTGCCCGATGGTGGCAAAAATGGTATTAATATACCTCATTCGGGGCGACTCGAACCGCCCGCGCCCGCCCTCCTAAGCGACTCACCTGGCCCAGGCGGGCGGGCGCTTTTCGAAGAAGGCGGCGATGCCCTCGGCGATCTCCGCGCTTTCCCAGCGCTTCACCAGCGCTTCCACCGTCTCGTCGATCACCGCGTCGTCGATCACCGGGCCGAGACGGCGCGCCAGCGCCTTGGCGTCGGCCACCGCGCCCGGCGCGCAGGCGAGATATGGCGCCACTTCTTCCTCCACCGCCGTATCGAGCGCCTCCGGCGCCACGGCGCGCGCGAGAAGATCGAGCGCCACCGCCTCGCCCGCCCCGAACAGGCGCGACGACATGAACACCCGGCGCGCCTTCCCCTCCCCCATGCGCGCGATCACGTAAGGCGCTATGGTGGCGGGAATCACGCCGAGCTTCGTCTCCGTCAGGCCGAAGCGCGCCCCTTCGGCCCCGATCGCCACGTCGCAGACGCTCATCATGCCGATGCCGCCGCCGAAGGCCTGGCCCTGGATGCGCCCGATCAGCGGCTTTGGCAGGGTGTTCAGCGCCTGCAGCATCTCGGCCAGCCGGCGCGCCTCGCGCCGCTTGGTGGCGCCATCGGCCTTCATCGCCGCCAGCATCCACCGGAGATCCCCTCCGGCGCAGAAGCTCCTGCCCGCGCCCGTCAGCACCACCACGCGCACCGCATCATCCGCGCCGAGGCACCGGGCGGCATCGGTGAGGGCGTCCATCATCGCAGGAGAAAGGCAATTGTGCCGCTCG
>JALVEX010000084.1 GCA_027030435.1 Paracoccaceae bacterium | reverse complement strand
CACTGCCAATGGCGGCGATTTCGCGGGCGGCACGCTGCGCCTTGCGATCCACATGCAGCAGTTCACGCCGCCTGCGCTCTAGCGGGATGCGCGCCATCCTGCACGGCGACGTGACGGCGGCGGCGCGGGTGCTTCTCCTGCGCCCGCCCGAGGCGCGGCCCCGTTTCATCCGCCGGCTTCTGAGCGAAGCCGACGGCGCCGACCGCTACCGCAAGCGCACCGGGCGCGCCCACCCCCATTGGGGGAACGGCTGCCTGATGGCTGCGGCGCTGAAATACGAGGCCGCGCCCGAGCCTTTCCTGAGCGACAGGGATTATGCCGAGTGCATGGTGATCGTGCTCGAGGCGATCATCGCGTGGCGGAGCGACGCCGCGCGCGGGCGAAATTGCTGATCGCAAGCCCCGCGAGGATCATGCCCATGGCCGGCAAGAGCTGCGGCGGGAGGGTTTCGCGCAGGAAAAGCGTGCCGAAGATCACCGACCACACCGGCACCTGATAATTGACGAGCGACATGAAGCTCGGCCCGGCGCTGCGGATCACGGCAACGAGCAGCAGGTTGGCGAGCGCGGTGGGCACGAGGCCGAGGTAGAGCACGGCCAGAAGCGCGGGCGCATGGAGGCCTTGGGGAATGCCCTCCACCGCAACCGCCACCGGCAGGATCATCAGCGAGGCGAGCATGGTTGCCGCGGCGGCGAAGGCCACGGGATCGACCTTCGGCGCAAGGCGGGTGATGATCGAGCCCAGGGCGTAGCTCGCCCCGGCCGCGAGGCAGGCCAGGCGCGCGAGCGGCTCGAGATCCGTGCCCGCGCGCGCAAATGCCCCCGGCCCGATCAGCACCACCACGCCGGCAAATCCGATGCAGAATCCGATCAGCTTGCGCAGGCTCATGCGCTCGCCCGGCACCAGGAAATGCGCCAGCGGCAGCACAAGAAGCGGCACCGCCGCCATGGTGACCCCGGCAAAGCCGGAGGTGACGTATTTCTGCCCCCAGCTCAGCAGGAAGAAGGGCAGGGCCATGGAGAAGAAGCCGAAGGCAAGCGCCGCCAGCCAGACAATCCTGCCCTGCGGGGCGCGAAAGGGCGGCAGGGAAATGCCGCCGAGGCGGGTGAGGGCGAGAAGGGCGAGAGCGGCGAGCGTGATCCGCCCCGCGGCCACGCTCAGGGGGCCGAGCCCGCCGACCGCCACGCTCACCGCCATGAAGGACGAGCCCCAGATCATTCCCAGTGCCAGCAGGCGCAGCCAGTTGTGCAGGCCGGCTTCCATTTCGCTACCCTTTCGCCATGAAAACGGGGCGCACCGGCCGGCGGCACGCCCCGCGCAGGATCCGCCCGGGGATCAGTTCTTCTCCCTGTCCACCATCTTGCCGGCGGAGATCCAGGGCATCATGGCGCGCAGCTTCTCGCCCACCTCTTCGATCTGGTGGGCGTCATTGAGGCGGCGGGTGGCCTTGAAGAAGGGCTGGCCGACGGCGTTTTCCACCATGAAATCACGCACGAAGCTGCCGTTCTGGATATCGGTCAGCACCGCCTTCATGCGCGCCTTGGTTTCGCTCTTGGGCAGTACCCGCGGCCCGGAGACATATTCGCCGTATTCGGCGGTGTTGGAGATCGAGTAGTTCATGTTGGCGATGCCGCCCTCGTAGATCAGATCGACGATCAGCTTCACCTCGTGCAGGCACTCGAAATAGGCCATTTCCGGCGCGTAGCCGGCTTCGACAAGGGTTTCGAATCCGTCGCGGATCAGCTCCACAAGCCCGCCGCAGAGCACCGCCTGCTCGCCGAAGAGATCGGTTTCGCATTCCTCGCGGAAATTGGTTTCGATGATGCCCGAACGTCCGCCACCGATGGCCGAGCAATAGGAAAGCGCGATCTCGAGCGCCTTGCCGGAGGCATCCTGATGCACGGCCACGAGGCAGGGCACGCCGCCCCCCTTCACATATTCGCCGCGCACCGTGTGGCCGGGGCCCTTGGGCGCCATCATGATGACGTCCACGCCCGCCTTGGGCTCGATCAGGCCGAAATGGATGTTGAGCCCGTGGGCGAAGGCGATCGCCGCGCCCTCGCGCAGGTTGTCATGCACGTATTTGCGGTAGGTTTCGGCCTGAAGCTCGTCGGGCATGGTGAACATGATGAGATCGCACCAGGCCGCGGCCTCGGCGATCCCCATCACCTTCAGCCCCTCGGCCTCGGCCTTCTTCGCGCTCGGGCTGCCCTCGCGCAGCGCCACGGCCACGTTCTTGACGCCGCTGTCGCGCAGGTTGAGCGCATGGGCATGGCCCTGGCTGCCGTAGCCGAGGATGGCCACCTTCTTGTCCTTGATCAGGTTGATGTCGCAATCGCGATCGTAATAGACACGCATGTCTGAGCCCTCTGGTGGTTGGTTTCCGTTTGATCGTTTCCGGGGGCACTATAGGCAGGTATTGCGAAAAATGGCGTGCATAATCCGTGAGAAATGCTTATCTTGTGATGGATTTATTCGTAATTGTCGGGATATGTGCAATTTCAATGCTTGACGAAACCGATCGCCGCATCCTGCGCCAGATGCAGGCCGAGCCGGGGCTCTCCGCCGCCGCGCTGGCCGAGCGCGCCGGCACCACAGCGGCCACCTGCGCAAGGCGCATCGAGCGGATGCGCGCCCGCGGCATCATCCGCGCCGAGCGCGCCCGCATCAACTGGGCGGCGCTGGGATACGGGGTGGAGGTGAGCCTGCGCATCACGCTCGACAAGACCGCGCGCAACGCCTTCGACATCTTCATCGAACAGGCGCGGAAGATCCCGGAAGTCATTGAAATTCAGACATTCCTCGGCCGTGTGGATGTGCGCCTCTCGGTGCTGGCACGCGATATGGCGCATTACCGGCAGATCTACCGCAGCCGGATCCTGCCGCTGCCCCATATCAACGATATCGAGGCGCTGATGCACCTTTCCACCGTCAGGACGAACCCGGTGCTGCCGCTGTGATCGAACTCGATGCGCATGACAGATCCATCCTCGCCGCGCTGCAGGAGGATGCCACGCTTTCGGCGGGGGCGCTGGCGCGGCGCATCGGCCTCAGCCAGCCCGCCACCTGGCGGCGCATCCGCCGGCTAGAGGAAGCGGGCGTGCTCGCGGGCACGGCCCCGGATCTCGATCTCGAGGCCCTCGGCTTCACGGTCACCGTCTTCCTCGGCATCAAGCTCGCCACCAGGGGGCGTGTCAGCCTCGAGGATTTCGAGCGCGCAATCAGCGCCATTCCCGAGGTGCAGAGCGTGCAGCATGTGCTCGGCCTCTATGATTACCGGGTGCGGGTGGTGGCGCGCGATCTCGCGGATTTCGAGCGCATCCTGCGCCGGCGCATCATGACGCTTCCCGGCGTTGGCGATGTCGAGGCCAATGTGCTCCTGAGCGAAGAACGCCTTCCCGGGCCGTTGGGATGATGGGATGAATTGCCCCTTGCGGCGGGTGGGCCTTTCGGGGAAAGTCGCGCCGACACAGCCACAGGAGAAGCCCATGCCCGGCCTCAATCCCGAAATCGATCCCGATGGCCTTCTGGAATATTCGGTGGTGTTCACCGATCGCTCGCTCAATCACATGTCGAAGCGTTTTCAGCAGGTGATGCGCGATATTTCCGCCACCCTGAAGGAGATCTACAATGCCCGCTCGGTGGCGCTGGTGCCCGGCGGCGGCACCTGCGCCATGGAGGCCGTGGCGCGCCAGTTCGCCACCGGCCGCCACGCCATGGTGATCCGCAACGGTTTCTTCAGCTACCGCTGGAGCCAGATCTTCGAGATGGGGCGGATCCCGGCGCGCGAAACCGTGCTGATGGCCCGGCGCACGGGCAACGGCGCCACCGCCCCCTTCGCCCCGCCGCCGATCGGGGAAGTGGTGCAGACGATCCGCGAAACCCGCCCCGACATCCTCTTCGCCCCGCATGTGGAAACCGCCTCCGGCATGATCCTGCCCGATGATTACCTGGCAGCGCTCGGGGAAGCGATGCGGGAAGTCGGCGGCATGTTCGTGCTCGATTGCATTGCCTCGGGCACGGTCTGGGTCGATATGGAAAGGGCGGGCGTCGATGTGCTGATCTCGGCGCCGCAGAAGGGCTGGTCGGGCTCCCCCTCGACCGGCATGGTGATGCTGGGCAAGGCGGCCCGCAAGCGGCTCGATGAAACCACCTCAACCAGCTTCGCGCTCGATCTCGCAAAATGGGTGGCGATCATGGAAGCCTATGAGGCCGGCGCCCATGCCTATCACGCCACCATGCCCACCGATGCCCTCGCCGCCCTGCGCGACACCATGAACGAAATGCGCGAAATCGGCTTTGACCGCCTGCAGGAGGCCCAGTGGGAACAGGGCCGGCGGGTGCGCGAGGCTCTGAAGGCGCGGGGCGTGCAATCGGTGGCGGCGGAGGGCTTCGAGGCCCCCGGCGTGGTGGTGAGCTACACCGATGATCCCGAGATCCGAAACGGCAGCAAGTTCGCGCGCCATGGCGTCCAGATCGCCGCCGGAGTGCCCCTGATGGTGGAAGAAGGCAGCGATTTCGGAAGCTTTCGCCTCGGCCTCTTCGGCCTCGACAAGCTGAAGGACGTGGACGCGAGCCTCGCCCGCCTCACCCCCGTGCTCGACGAAGTGCTCGGCCCGCCCGCCTGATCGCGGC
>JALVEX010000083.1 GCA_027030435.1 Paracoccaceae bacterium | reverse complement strand
TGGATCGGCAAGGCCGCGATCATGGGCGCGCTCAATCTCTACCTCGATTTCGTGAACATGTTCATGTTCCTGCTCCAGTTCCTCGGCAGCCGGGATTGACATCGGGATTAAGCAGGATCACATGATCCGAAAAGCATCAGGCCCGCAGCTTTCCGCTGCGGGCCTTTTCATTTGGCGGCCCGCGCTTTTGGTGCTAGTTTCGCCGCATATTGGACGTGATCCGCAATTTTCATCTGCCTTTTCCTTGACGACATGACCAGAAAAGATCCCCTCACCCTCGCCGCCTTCTCAGCTCTTCTCCTCTTCCTCCTCGCCGCCATTCCCGCCCGCATCGAGGCGCAATCCACGGCCACACGCTGCAATGAAAGAGTGTATGAGCGCTATCATCGCGGCGGGCCGGACGATGTGCAAACCATCGCCCGGCGCATGTGCGAAGAGGCCGGGCGAGGCACCCTGCCCGAAAGCGGCGTCCCCTATGAAATCGCGGTCGAGCTCCGCCATGCCGCGCGCACCGATCCGGCCCGGCTGAGGCTCTGGATCGACCAGGTGCAAAAGGGGCTGCTGATCGCCGACGCCGCGCTTGTGAAGCTCGGAAGTGATTCCCGCATAACCGGGCGCGAACGGCCTCGGGGCACCCCTCTCTTTGAGCGCAAGAAGGTTTTCGTGATCCTTTCGAGCACCAATCTCCGGCGATATCCGGAGGCCGACGCATTTGCGGATTACATTGACGGCGATTGCTATCTCGTGATCCTGCCCAACGCCCTCAGCCTGCTCGGCGAGGATGGCGCGCTTGGCTTCGTCATGTCCCACGAGCTCTTTCACTGCGTGCAGAATTACAGCGTCCGCGACTTGGATCGGACGACGGAATCGGAAGACTGGTGGATCGAAAGCTCAGCGCATTGGTTCGCCCATATCGCGCAGCCTCTTACCGTGGTCGAGACCTATTCCAAATCTGTCAACAAGTTCGAGCGCGAGAGCCATCGCAAAACGCTGAACAGGTTCCCCTATTCGCTCTGGCCCTTCTTCGCCTGGTATGCCAACGAGCATGGCAACGCCCGGGCGGTCATGCAGCTTCTGAGGCGCATGCCCGAAGGCCGGCATGACGCCCGCACCATTGCCGGGCTGCTGACGCCCGAGGAGTGGAGCAGCTTCGCGCGCGCCTATTCGGCCTATCAGATAAAGGTTTCGGATCGGGTGCCCGTGGATCCGCGCCCGCGCGCGCGCCTGCGCGTTACCAATATCAGCCTGCCCGAGATCGGAGACGCGCGGGATTACCGTTTTCGCCGCCGCACCGGGGCGCTCGAGCGCTACCGCATCACCCTCCATCCCGGCGACTGGGAGCTTTCCACCGGATCCGAAGGCGCCATGTATCTCGCCCCCATGCCGGAAGGGGGCGGCGATCCCGCCCCCGAATGGAAGGAGATCAGCGCAGCAGGCAGCCCGCTTTCCCTTTCCGTGCCCTGCGAGGAGGAGCGCGATTTCGCCCTCGTCGGATTCGGCAGCGCCGAAGGCTCGCCGCCCTTCGTATTGAAGGCGCGCAAGAAAGGGGATCCCTGCAAGCTCTCATGCAAGAACATTACCGAAAGCCGCGATCCCTGCCTCGCCGGGGTCTGGGAGGATACGGAAAGGGTGATTACCCGCGATCTGCGCCGGCGGATGGACGCGCTGGCGGCCAGGGCGCGCGCGGCAGGGGGCAGGCTGAAAATCGGCGATCCGATCATCACCTTTTCCCCGGAAAACGGCATCGTCACCACGGACATGAAAATCAGCGGCGCGGCTCGCGCCATGAAAGCCGAGACACAGGCCCGGGGCACGGCGCGCTGGGCCACATCCGGCGGCCGCCTGCTGCTCTGTCCGCAGGGGGTGAAAATCACGACCACCGTAAGCGCGGGCGGGCGCAGCCGCACGACCCGCAGGAACATGCCCGCCGATGCCTCCTGGAAGGAAAAGATCTATCGCTACGAATGTTCGGAAGGGCGGCTGCGCCTCACCGATGCCGAAACCGGCGTCAGCGGCGCCATGCACCGGCGCTGAAGGCTGAGAGCCGGGGCGCATTCGCGCCTGATCGCACGCACGCCCCGACGGCAGATCATGAAGCCATGCCGGATGCGCCGCCCCGGGCATCACCCGCCAGCCAACGCGAAAGGCCGCGCTTTGGCGCGGCCCTGCATCGAGATCGGATCGGTGGATCCCCGGCGGGATCCGCCCGGATCACTTGATCTTGCCTTCCTTGAAATCCACATGCTTGCGCACGACGGGATCGTATTTGCGCTTGACCATCTTCTCGGTCATGGTGCGGGCGTTCTTCTTGGTCACGTAGAAATAGCCCGTATCCGCGGTGGAATTGAGGCGGATCTTGATGGTGGTCGGCTTCGCCATGGTCTCTCTCCTCGGAGCGGGTGGCGCGGGGCCGCCCGGTGCAATCCTTGAAGCCCGCCTTTTAGCGCCGTGAACGGCCGAGTCAACCGCTATTCGCTTCTGCTCGCTCCCCCCGTCACTTCCCCCGTCACCTCCCCCGTCCGAATCCGCATCAGGATCAAGAACTGCGCCAGCGCGGCACCGGCCGAGAGCGCGAACACCAGCCACAACGCCCCGCCCGCCGCGATCACCCCGGCCAGGAGCGGCAGCAGGAAGGCCGGGGCCGTCATGGCGTTGAAATAGCCCGACCATGCCGGGCGGTCATCCTCGGGGCTGATCTCCATAAGGAAGCCGATCACCGCGATGGTCAGCCCGTTGGCCAGCGCCCCGAGCAGGAAGAACAGGGCGATGAAAAGCATGAGCGGCGCCTGGGGCGCAAACAGGAGCATGGCGAGCGCAGGCCATATCCGCCCGAAGGCGATGGCCCGAAGCAGGCTGGCCTTGCCCAGATGATCCCCCCACCAACCCCAGAGGAGATTGGAGAGGAGCGCCCCGGCCGTCTGCGCCCCCAGAAGCAGCGCCACATGCTCAAGCCCCACACCGGCGCGCGAAACCGCCACCACATAGAAGGGCGCCGCCATCAGCACCGCACCCCCGAACCATTGCGCGATGACGAAGGCGCGAAAACGTGCATCGGTGCGAAACACACCGATCCCCTCACGCAGATAGGCCGCGAAGGAGGGCCTCGGCGGGCGGGTGCTGCACGGGGCTTCGGGCTCACCCATGGCGGTGAACACGGTGGCGGAGAGAAACATCAGCGCCGCCGCCATGGCAATGATCGCGGCGTAGGATGTGGGGAAGGGCAGCGTGGCCACCATCCTGTCGGCCAGAGCGGCAACGCCCAGTGCCAGAAGCCCGCCGCCGAAGAAGCGGGTTGCCAGCAGCCGCGAGCGCAGATGCGAGGGCACCGCGCGGGCGACGATATCATTATAGGGCACCCCGACGATGCCGGAAACGAAGGCGTATGTCACCCACAGCCCCATCACCGCCGCCGTCAGCCAGCCCCGCGGCCCCGCCCCTGCCATAGCCCCGGCCATATCCGCCGCCGCGCCCGCGCCGCCTGATCCCGGGCCGATTGGGCCGGCCGGGCCCGCCATCCACAGCACCAGCGCCATCAGCGCCATCGCCATTGCCCGGCCATAGGCGCCGATCATGTAATAGCGCATCGAACTGCCGCCACGCCCGGCCAGATAGCCCACGATCAGTTGCGGAAACAGCCAGCCGAAGCGCAGGATCGCCGTCACGCTTCCGACCAGCAGCGAAGAGCCGGAAAGCTGCCACACCAGCGCCGACATGATGGTGCCGCTGTCCACCGCCGCCGAACCGGCCTGAAACGCCACCCCCGCCCCCGCGACGTTCATGAAGCGGCGCCTGTGGCCCGTGGGCTTTGCCCCGTCGTTCATCGGCCGGCCCAATCCGCCGGATCGACATGAAGCCCGAACCAGATCGACCACAGCCCCAGCAGGATGAACACCGCGCCAAATACCCTGCCCGTGCTGGCGAACCGGCGGCCGAAGCGCTCCAGCCCCCCGACAAGCCCCGGAAACAGGACGAAAAGCGCCAGCGGCAGGGAAAGGAACAGGCCGAACAGCGCCATTTGCACGAACCCGGTCAGCACCGCGCCGCTGCCGGCCGCCATGCCCAGAAGCGCGAAAAGGATCGGCGCGGCGCAGGCCGGCACGTTCAGCCCGAAGGCGGCCCCGAGCACAAGCGGCGAGGTCGCCCGCTTCCAGGCGGCCGGGGCCAGTTCGAGGCGCTGCTTGATCCATCCGGCCCGCCCGGCAAGGAAGATCAGCCCGATGCCGAGATAAAGCCCTCCGAAGATGAGCCAGAGCCCCGTCTGGGCCTCGATCAGCCGCTGGCCGAGAAAGGCTGCGCCGGCGCCGAACAGCCCCGCTACCAGCGCGCGCACCAGCACGAAAACCGTCACCGCGCGCCATTTCTCGGCCCGCGTGCGGGCTTTCTGGGTATCGAGAAACAGGAGATGCGCGCCTATGGTGCAAGGTTCAACGAACCCGAGCAGACCAAGCGCCGCCGGCAGCAGAAACAGGGTGAAAAGCGTTGCTTCCATGCGCCCCAGAATAGGGCTTTTTGCCGCGCGGAAGTCAATTCACGAAAGCGTGGCGCCCGCAGGGGGCCAGGGAGGGGAAGAGGATGCGCGGACGGCCTGTAAGCCGGATTCTGTCCGGAGGGCGTCTGCCCCCCTGGATGGCCATTCATCTGCGCCGCATGTTGCCATGCGGCTCTAGCTGCCAACCCGGATCTTCGGGGCCAAGGCGGCCCTGCGGGGCGGTTTCGCCGCTTGCGCGCCGACCTGCCCCGCGCGAGATCCCTATTCGGCATTGCTCCCGGTGGGGCTTGCCATGCCGGGGCTGTTGCCAGCCCCGCGGTGCGCTCTTACCGCACCGTTTCACCCTTGCCCGCGGCGGGCCGCGGGCGGTCTGTTCTCTGTGGCGCTTTCCCTCGGGTTACCCCGGCCGGGCGTTACCCGGCACCGTTGCCTTGTGGAGTCCGGACTTTCCTCGGAGTGTCGCCACCCCGCGGCCATCCGGCCATCCGCGCAATATTCATCTAGGGTTTCAGGGGCCGGTGGTCAACGGGCCGGGGATTGGCGGCGGTCGGCGGGGGAAGGAGCGGGGAAGGGCCATCGGGCGGCGAGATCGGCGGCCATAGCGGTTTCCCGCGCGGTAAGCGCGCCGCGCCCGGCCGGGTTGAAGCGCAGGCGGAAGGCGGCAAGGAGGATCTCGGGCGGGGTCCCGGGATCATAGCCGAACCGGATCAGCGCGGCACGGAAACGGGCCGGATCGGGCACAGCAGCTCCGCCCTCTGCCGCCCTGGGCCACACCGAAAGCCCCTGCAGCGCAAGGCGGCGCCAGTCAAAGCGCGGGCCGGGATCGATCTTGCGCCCCGGCGCCATGTCGGAATGGCCGATCACGCCCCGGGGCGGGATCGCGTGGCGGGCCATGATCTCTGCCAGGAGCGCCTCGAGCGCACGCATCTGCCGCGCGGCGAAGGGCGCATCGCCGGGATTGGCAAGCTCGATGCCGATGGAGCGGGAATTCACGTCTCCCGCCCCGCCCCAGCTTCCCGCACCTGCGTGCCAGGCGCGTGCCTCTTCCGCGACAAGCTGGAACACGCCCCCTCTTTCACAGATGAGGTAATGCGCCGAAACTTCATGTTCGGGCGCGCACAGGCGCGTGAGCGCGGCCTCGGCGCTTGCCATCGCCGTATAGTGGATGACAATCAGCTCGGGCGCCCTGCCCTCCCGCCTTTCGCCGAAATTGGGCGAGGGATGGGAGCATATGCGCATCGCCCGGCTGTGCGCCTAGCGGCGCGCCTTCACCATGCGGAAGGGGCGGGGATCCCATGAGCAGGCGAAACCGTCACCATCGGGATCGAGCCCGAGGGGATCCTTCTTCGGCCCGCCCCGGCGCAGGAAATCCTCCTGCGCCTTGTCGGGCGAGGGGTATTTCGCGCAATTGCGCCGATAGCGCGACTGCGCGAAAAGCGCCGAGCGGCGATAGAGCGGCTCACCCACGTTGTTGGTGGTCGAAAGCGCATATTCGACGATATTCGGCCCCACCGAGCCGGGCCGGGGCGGCAGCGCCGAGGGCGGGATCACCTTGTACTGGGCGCGCTGACGGGCAAGGCGCTCCTTGTCGCTCTCGATGGTTTCGCGGCGCTTGACGGCTTCGAAATCCTGCTCGTCGGAAAGGCCGACATGATCGGGCCGCGTGCCCGCACCGGCTCCGGAAGCACCCGTGCCGCTGCCGGGCACGCCGGCGCTCTGCGTTTGGCCGCCCTGCCCGCCGCTGCCGGCAGTGCCCGCATCGCCCTTCGGCGGCAGCACCGTGACCTGCCGGCCCTGAAGCTCGGCGCGGCGCTTCTCGGCGCTGCGGCGGGCGAGGTAATCGGAATAGCTCTCGAAGCCGGCACCCTGCCCGGCGCCGGAATCGGGCACCGGCGGCGTGCAGCCTGCCAGCACGAGGGCCATCACTCCCGAAACCACCATGTATCGCATCTTCTCACCCTGCCTTTGCACCTGTCGCGGCCATTGTTACCACCATTTTTCCGGTTTGGAAACGAACCCGGCCGCATCCTCGATCACCTGTGCGGTTTTCAGCAATTCGCCCTCTTCCCAGGGCCGGCCGATCAGTTGCAGGCCAAGCGGCAGCCCCTTTTCATCCAGCCCCGCCGGCACCGAGATGCCCGGCAGGCCGGCGAGGTTCACCGTCACCGTGAACACGTCATTGAGATACATGCGGATCGGATCGGCATCGTCCATCTCGCCAAGGGCGAAGGCGGATGAGGGCGTGGCGGGGGTGAGAATGGCATCGATCCCGGCCTCGAAGGCGGTATCGAAATCGCGCCGGATAAGGGTGCGCACCCGCTGGGCGCGGCGGTAGTAGGCATCGTAGAAACCCGCCGAAAGCACATAGGTGCCGATCATCACCCGGCGCTGCACCTCGTGGCCAAAGCCCTCGGCGCGGGTTTTCTCATACATCTCGGTGATGCCCTCGCCCTCGGCAAGCTTCGCGCGGTGGCCATAGCGCACGCCGTCATAGCGCGCGAGGTTGGAGGAGGCCTCGGCGGGCGCAATCACGTAATAGGCGGGCAGCGCGTATTTCGTGTGCGGCAGCGAGATATCGACGATCTCCGCCCCAGCCTCGCGCAGCATCGCCGCGCCCTCTTCCCAGAGCTTCTCGATCTCGCCCGGCATGCCCTCCATCCGGTATTCCTTCGGGATGCCGATCCTCTTGCCCTTGATGTCGCCCGCAAGGGCGGCCTCGAAATCGGGCACGGGGATGTCCATGCTCGTGCTGTCCTTCGGGTCATGGCCGGCCATGGCGCCCAGCATGATCGCCGCGTCGCGCACGCTCTTCACCATCGGCCCGGCCTGATCGAGCGAGCTTGCGAATGCCACGATCCCCCAGCGCGAGCAGCGCCCGTAGGTGGGCTTCAGCCCGACGATGCCGGTGAAGGCCGCGGGCTGGCGGATCGAGCCGCCCGTATCGGTGCCGGTGGCGCCGAGGCAGAGATCTGCCGCCACCGCCGCCGCCGAGCCGCCCGAGGAGCCCCCGGGCGTCAGCGGCTTTTCGCTGCCCTTCTGCCGCCACGGGTTCACCGCCGGGCCGTAATGGGAGGTTTCGTTGCTGCTGCCCATGGCGAATTCATCCATGTTCAGCTTGCCCAGCATCACCGCGCCGGCATCCCAGAGGTTCCGGGTGACGGTGCTTTCATATTCCGGGCGGAAGCCATCGAGAATGAAGCTCGCCGCCTGGCTCGGCACATGGCGGGTGCAGAACAGATCCTTGATGCCAAGGGGAATGCCACACATGGCAGGGGCATCGCTGCCCTCGGCCTTCAGCCGCGCATCCGCCGCCTTCGCCTGATCAAGCGCGATCTCGGGCGTGTTCTGCACGAAGGCATTGAGCGCGCCCGCGCCCTCGATTTCGCCGAGGCAGCTTTCGGCCAGCTCCACGGCGGTGAATTCGCCCTTGCGCAGGCCCTCGCGCGCTTCAGCGATGGTGAGTTTGCTCAGATCCCCCATGCGCCCTACTCCACCACTTTCGGCACAGCGAAGAAGCCCTCGCGCGCATCGGGCGCGTTGGCGAGGATCTTCTCGGGATAGCCGCCGTCCGTCACCTCATCCTTGCGCCGCTTGAGGCGCATGGGCATCACCGCCGTCATCGGCTCGACGCCCTCAACATCCACCTCGTTGAGCTGCTCGACGAATTTCAGGATCGCGTTGAACTCGCCCGCGAGCGCCTCGAGCTGATCCTCTTCCACCCGGATGCGGGCAAGATGCGCCACGCGGCGGGCCGTTTCCTTGTCGATCGACATGTGCGAAGGCTCCGTAACGGTTGATTGCCGGTTTGAGATGCGTTTAACGCCCCGCCCCGCCCGCCGCAAGGGCGGGTGAGTGGCAGGTGAGAGGCGGGGGGCGGTGACAAATCCCCCCGCCGTCCCTATCTTCTGAAGAGAGATCCACAGGAGGAGGGCAATCCCATGAAGATCATCTGGCTCGGCCATAGCGGCTTTCGCATCGAAACCGGCGATCTGGTGCTGCTGTTCGATCCCTGGCTTACGGGCAATCCGATGTTTCCCGAAGCGCGCCAGGCGGAGGCGATCGCGGGCGCTACCCATATCTTCATCACCCACGGCCACAGCGATCACGCGGCGGACGCGCCCGAGATCGCCCGCGCGCTCGGGATCCCCGTGCATGGCATCTACGATCTGATGAGCTTCTGGGGCGAAAAGCACGGGATCGAGACCGTGGGCTTCAACAAGGGCGGCACGGTGGATCTCGGCGCGGCGCGCATCACCATGGTGAACGCGGCCCATTCCTCATCCGTCGGCGAAGGAAGCGAGGGGCCGATCTATGCGGGCCATGAGGCGGGCTACGTGATCGAGGCCGAGGGTCATTCGATCTACCTCACCGGCGATACGGACGTGATGGCCGACATGGAAATCATCAACGATCTGCACAGTCCCGATATCGGCATCCTCTGCGCCGGCGGCTTCTTCACCATGGACATGAAGCGCGCAGCATACGCGGCGAAGAAATTCTTCGATTTCAAGACGGTGATCCCCTGCCATTACCGCACCTTCCCTCTGCTGGAACAATCGGCCGAGGAGCTGAAGGCCGGCCTGCCCGACGTGGACGTGATCGAGCCCGAGGTGCTGGAAGCGATCGAGATCTGAGGTGGGGCGGCCACCAGCCCCGCCCGGGCCGCTCGTGGCCCGGGCTGCGCCTGCCTGCCCCTCGGCAGGCGCATTCTGCACCTGCCCAGGCAGTCGCGGCCCTCTGTCTGGCAAAGGAAAAAAACAGCTTTCACATCTATTATTGCAGATCGAACCGCCCGCCGGCCCGCCCGCGCAAAGCCCTCAGACAAGCACGCCCGAAAGCGAATTGGGCAGACTTTCGGTAATGCGCACGCGCGCCAGATCGCCCTTCGCCAGACCAGGCGCCACCACATGCACCGCGTGCAGATATTCGCTTTTCCCCGCCATCTGGCCCGGCTCGCGGCCCTCGCGCTCGAACAGCACGCTGACCTCGCGCCCCACCATCGCCTCCTGCGCCGCGCGCTGCTGTTCGCTCAGCAGCGCCTGCAGGCGGGCGAGGCGCTCGGATTTCACCTCCTCGGGCAGCTGATCGCGCTCGGCCGCAGGCGTGCCGGGGCGCGGGGAATACTTGAAGGAATAGGCCTGGCCGTAGTTGACGGCGCGCACGAGATCCAGCGTCGCCTCGAAATCTTCCTCGGTTTCCTCGGGAAAGCCCACGATGAAATCTCCCGAAAGCAGCAGATCGGGGCGCGCGGCGCGGATCCTCTCGATCAGGCGGATATAGCTTTCGGCCTTGTGGCCGCGGTTCATGCGCTTGAGGATGCGATCGGAGCCCGATTGCACCGGCAGATGCAGATAGGGCATGAGCTTTTCGCATTCGCCATGCGCGGCGATCAGATCGTCGCTCATGTCATTGGGGTGGCTGGTGGTGTAGCGGATGCGGTCGAGGCCTTCGATTTCCGCCAGCGCGCGGATGAGGCGGGCGAGGCTCCAGCCGCCGCCCTGCCCCTCGCCGTGATAGGCATTCACGTTCTGGCCCAGAAGCGTGATCTCGCGCACGCCGCTCTCGACCAGCGCGCGCGCCTCGGCGAGGATGCGCTCTGGCGGGCGGCTCACCTCGGCGCCGCGCGTATAGGGCACCACGCAGAAGGCGCAGAACTTGTCACAACCCTCCTGCACGGTCAGAAAAGCCGTGGGCCGCGCCGCGCGCGGGGCGCGCGCGGGCAGGTGATCGAACTTGTCCTCGGCCGGGAAATCGGTATCGAGCGCCTTTTCGCCCGCCTCCACGCGCGCCATCAGATCGGGCAGCCGGTGATAGGCCTGCGGCCCCACCACCAGATCAACCATCGGCTGGCGGTGCATGATCTCCTCGCCCTCGGCCTGCGCCACGCAGCCCGCCACCCCGATGCGCAGATCGGGCTTTGCCGCCTTCAGCCCCTTGTAGCGGCCAAGCTCGGAATAGATCTTCTCGGCCGCCTTTTCGCGGATGTGGCAGGTGTTGAGAAGGATCATGTCGGCCTGTTCGGGGGCGGATGTTTCCTCATAGCCCGCGCGCGCCAGCGCCTCGGCCATGCGCTCGCTGTCATAGACATTCATCTGGCAGCCGTATGTCTTGATATAGAGCTTCTTCATCGCGGGCCTGTGCTTTTGCGTATGCTTTCGGGAGTGTGTGGCTCACTACACCCTCGGGCGGGCAATCGCAACGCTTGCAAAGCCGCGCGAATTGCAGGACGCTTGGCAAAGGGCAGTGCAGAAACGGGGGAAGCGTGCGTTACGAAAACCTGGAGGATTTCCTGAACCGGGGAAAGGCGGCGCTGGCGAAGGGGCCGGTGGCGATCCTGCTGGCCGAGGATGATGTGGAGCTTTCGAGCACGATCCAGCACCACCGGAAGATCGGCTTTCGCGAAATCCTGCTGCTGGCCCCGCCGGAAATGAAGATACCTTCGGATCTGACGCAGGATATCCACCACATCCCGCACAATTTCCTTGCGCGGGGCGGGCGGGTATCGGCGCTGAACACCATCATCGCCGCCGCCCGCCCCGGCACCTGGCTCTATTACGGCTTCAACGCCGAATATCTCTTCTTTCCCTTCTGCGAGAGCCGATCCGTGGGCGAGATGCTGGCCTTCCACGGCGAGGAACGGCGCGAGGCGATGCTCACTTACGTGATCGATCTCTACGCCGATGATCTCTCCGCTCATCCCGATGCCGTATCGCTGGAGCATGCGCATCTCGATCGCTCCGGCTATTACGCGCTTGCCCGCCACGGCGAGGACGGACAGCCGAAGGAACGCCAGCTCGATTTCTTCGGCGGGCTCAGGTGGCGCTTCGAGGAGCATATTCCCCCGGCGCGGCGCAAGATCGACAGGATCGCCCTTTTCAGGGCGCGGAAGGGGCTGGAACTGCGGGAGGATCACACCTTCAGCATCGAGGAATACAACACCTATGCCTGCCCCTGGCATCACAATCTCACGGCCGCCGTCTGCTCCTTCCGCACCGCCAAGGCGCTGAAGCAGAACCCGGGCTCGAGATATGAGATCACGAGCTTCATGTGGCGCAATTCCGTCCGTTTCGAATGGAATTCGCGCCAGCTTCTCGATCTGGGGCTGATGGAACCGGGGCAGTGGTTCTGAGACCGTGCAGGAGATTTCATGCCTCCGGCGGGGATATTTGCGGACCAGTGATGAAGGCACATGCGCGCCAGGCCTGGTCCGGTATCCTTGCCGCACCCGTGGCTTCGATGCTTTACAGGGAACCACAGAAAACGCAGGGTAGATGAATCGGACGGGCTGCATGCCTGAACACGACAGGAGGAAAAAATGAATTTCACCAGAAACGGACTGTTTGCCGCAATGCTCGTGGGCGCAAGCCTTGGCGCTGCGTTGCCCGCGCTGGCGGATCAGAAGATCAAGATCACCATTCTCGGCGTGGGTGACATCTACAATTTCGATGCCCACAAGGGGCGCGGCGGTTTTGCCCGGCTCAATGCTGTCGCCAAGGCAGAGCGCGCCGCCAATCCCGACACGCTTTATGTTTTCGATGGCGACATGCTCTCGCCCTCCATTCTTTCGGGTTTCGATAAGGGCCAGAACACCATCGATCTCACCAATATCGTGCCGTTCGACATCGCCGTGCCCGGCAACCACGAATTCGATTTCGGGGTGGAGAATTTCCGCGAGAAGATGGCAGCCTCGAAATACCCCTGGGCGGCGATCAACATCACCGGGCCGGATGGCAAGCCCCTGGAGGGCCTCGGCGGCGTGATGTGGAAGGAGATCGAGGGCCTGAAGATCGCGCTCATCCCGGTGGCGCAGGATACCAGCCCCGAGGTATCGAGCACCGGCGATCTCGTGTTCCTGCCGACGGTGGATACCGCGATCGCGGCGGCGAAGGCGGCGCGCAAGGCGGGGGCCGATCTCGTGATCGGGGTCGTCCAGACCGACAAGACGAATGACCGCAAGCTTTTCGCGAGCCACGCCTTCGATGTGATCATGTCGGGGGACGATCACGAATATGCCACCGAATATGACGGCATTACCGCCTACGTCGAAACCTCGATCGACGGCGAGTATCTTTCGCCCATCGATCTCAATGTGACGGTGAAGGAGAAGGACGGCAAGCGCAAGGTGCGCTGGACGCCGACCTTCCGCTTCATCGACACCGCGACGGTGGAGCCCGATCCGGAAACCCAGGCCAAGGTGGACGAATTCAACAAGAAGCTCGACGAGAGCCTCAATGTGCCCCTCGGGGTGACGGAAGGGCCGCTTGATTCGCGCCGCAACGTGGTGCGCAGTCAGGAATCGGCCATGGGCAACCTGATCGCCGATGCGATGCGCGCGGCCACCGGCGCCGATGTGGCGATTGCCAACGGCGGCGGCATCCGGGGCGATCGCGTCTATGAGGCGGGTAGCACCATCACCCGGCGCGACATCCTCACCGAGCTTCCCTTCGGCAATGCCACGGTGATGACGGAAATCCCCGGCAGCCAGCTGCTGGCGGCGATCGAAAACGGCGTGAGCCAGGTGGAGAAGGGCGCCGGGCGCTTCCCGCAGGTTTCGGGGATGACTTACGTGTTCGATCCTTCCGCGCCTCCCGGTTCGCGCGTGGTGGAGCTGAAGGTGAACGGCGAGCCTGTCGATCCCGACAAGCTCTACAAGGTGGCCGCCAATGATTACATCCTGCGCGGCGGCGACGGATACGGCGCGCTTGGCGGCGGCCGGGTGCTCATCAATGCCGCCAACGGCAATCTTCTGGCCAATGACGTGATGGATTACATCGCCAAGACCGGCAAGATCACCGCAAAGGTGGAAGGGCGGATCAAGCGCGTGGGCGAGTAGGCCGGAGCGAGCCCCGCAGCAATCGGGAAACAGAAAGGCCGCCGGGCAGAAATCCGGCGGCCTTTTTTGGCCTTTGGGTCAGCTGTTCGGCCCCGGCTCCGGCGATGGCCTGCGGGGCCCGCCCGCGTGCCTCAGAGATTGCGCTCCTGCAACATGCCGAGGATGTGATAGCCGCCATCCACCCGGATGATCTCGCCGGTGGTGAAGGCGCCGTAATCGGACGCCAGATAGACGGCCGTGCCCCCCACCGCCTCGAGCGTGGCGTTGCTGCCGAGCGGGGCGTTTTCGCCGATCACCCGGAAAACCTTGCGCGCGCCGCCAATGGCGGAGCCGGCAAGCGTCTTCATCGGGCCGGGGCTGATCGCGTTCACCCGGATGCCCTGTGGCCCCAGATCATTGGCAAGATAGCGCACCGCGCTTTCGAGCGCCGCCTTGGCCACGCCCATCACGTTGTAATTGGGCTGCACCCGCTGGCTGCCCATGTATGTGAGCGTCAGCAGGGTGCCGCCATCCACCATCAGGGGCGCGGCGCGGCGCGCCAGATCGATGAAGCTGTAACAGGAAATATCCATGGAATTGAGGAAGTTCCGCCGCGTCGTCTTCACGAAGCGGCCGGTAAGTTCCTGCTTGTCGGAATAGGCGATGGCATGGACGAGGAAATCGAGTTTTCCCCATGCCTTCGCGAGGGTATCGAACACCGCATCAAGCGAGGCCTCGTCCTGCACATCCGCAGGCATCACCAGTTCCGGCGGCGTGCCGACGCTCTCGGCCAGGGGCTTCACCCGCTTGCCGAAACCCTCGCCCTGGTAGGTGAAGGCAAGCTCCGCCCCCTCCCCGGCCATCGCCTTTGCGATTCCCCAGGCGATGGAGCGATCATTCGCCACCCCCAGCACCAGCCCGCGCTTGCCATTCATCAGTTCCGCCATCTGCCTGCTCCCTGCCTATTCAGCCGCTTCAATCGCGGAATTTCGAGATCAGCATCGAGCCGTTTGTGCCGCCAAAGCCGAAGCTGTTGGTCATCACCGTATCGAGCCCGGCGTTTTCCACCAGTTCGGTGGCGATTTCACCCGGTTTCAGCGCCGGATCGAGGTTTTCGATATTGATCGAAGGCGCGATGAAATCGTCGCGCAGCATCAGAAGGCAATAGATCGCCTCCTGCGCGCCGGTGGCGCCCTGGCTGTGGCCCGTCATGGATTTGGTGGAGCTTATCGGCGGCGTGGTTCCTTCGCCAAACACCCGGCGCACCGCTTCCACCTCGCCCACATCGCCCACCGGCGTGCTGGTGCCGTGGGCGTTGATGTAGCTCACATGCCGATCCTCGGGCAGGGTGGAAAGCGCCAGCCGCATCGCCCGCTCGCCGCCCTCGCCCGAGGGGGCGACCATGTCATGCCCGTCCGAGGTGGCGCCGTAGCCGGTGATCTCGCCGTAGATCTTCGCGCCGCGCGCCTTCGCGCGCTCCAGATCCTCGAGCACCACCATGCCCCCGCCGCCGGCGATCACGAAGCCATCGCGATCGGCATCGAAGGCGCGGCTCGCCCGCTCGGGCGTATCGTTATACTTGCTGCTCATCGCCCCCATGGCATCGAACAGGCAGGAAAGCGTCCAGTCCAGCTCCTCGCCGCCACCGGCAAACATCAGATCCTGCTTGCCCATCATGATCTGCTCGGCCGCGCTGCCGATGCAGTGCAGGCTTGTCGAGCAGGCAGAGGTAATGGTGTAGTTGATGCCCTTGATCCTGAAGGCGGTGGCCAGATTGGCCGACACGGTGGACGACATGCACTTGGGCACCGCGAAGGGCCCGATCCATTTGGGAGCGCCTTTCTCCATGACGATCTTGTGCGCCTTGTAGAAGGTCGAGGTGGAAGGCCCGCCCGAGCCCGCGATCAGCCCCGAGCGCGGATTGACGATATCGCTCTCCTCCAGCCCCGCATCGGCGATCGCCTGCTGCATGGCGATATGGGCATAGGCCGCGCCCGGCCCCATGAAGCGCAGCACGCGCTTTTCC
>JALVEX010000082.1 GCA_027030435.1 Paracoccaceae bacterium | reverse complement strand
TCGGCGCGAAGCGGGCGCCCGGCGGCGGGCTTGCGCAGGAAATCCATGCTTGAATTCGTGGTCACCGCCAGCGCCTTCGGCCCGATCACCGCGAGGAGTGCAAGGTAAACCGCCACATCCGCCAGCGCAAACATCGCCGGCCCCGAAACCGTGCCGCCCGGGCGCAGATGGCTCTCGCCCACCGCCATCTCCAGAGTGATTTCACCGGGCCGCACCGCGAGCACCCGGAAATCATCCGCTACCTGCGGGAAATGCTCGGCCATGAAGGCTTTGAGCGCCGCGCCGTCCATCTGCAATTCCATGCTTTCCCTCCTGCGCCTTCCTGCCTACACTCTGGCCAGATATCAGGGAGAACACAACATGAGCGAAGATATCCTGCTGCGCGAAGATCACGGCCATGTGGCCCATCTCACCATGAATTCGCCGAAGAACCTCAACGCCCTCTCGGATGCCATGCTGGCCGCGCTGATGGCCGAATTCGAGCGCCTGGAGAACGACAGGCGCGCCCGCGTGGTGGTGATCAAGGGCGCGGGCAAGGCCTTCTGCGCCGGGCATGATCTGAAGGAAATGCAGGCCGCGCGCCAGTCTCCCGATGGCGGCAAGGCCTATTTCGCCGATCTCTTCAAGCGCTGCTCGGCGATGATGCTGCGCCTCCAGTCCCTGCCCCAGCCGGTGATCGCACAAGTTCACGGCATCGCCACCGCCGCCGGCTGCCAGATGGTGGCAAGCTGCGATCTCGCGGTGGCCGCCGAGGGCACGCGCTTTGGCGTCAACGGCGTCAACATCGGCCTGTTCTGCTCCACCCCGATGGTGGCGCTCACCCGCAACATCCCCCGCAAATTCGCCTTCGAGATGCTCACCACCGGTGAATTCATCTCGGCAGAGCGCGCCGCCGAACTCGGCCTCGTCAACAGATCCGTGCCCGAGGAGCGCCTCGCCGAGGAAACCGCCGATCTCGCCCGCACCATCGCCGCCAAGCTCGATCTTGCGGTGAAGATCGGCAAGCGGGCGTTTTACGAGCAGATCGAAATGCCTGTCGAGGCCGCCTATGAATACGCCGGCCTCGTGATGGTGGAAAACATGCTCGCGCGCGATACCGACGAAGGCATCACCGCCTTCCTCGAAAAACGTGCCCCCGACTGGCAGGAATGACCCCCGCTCCATCACTGGTCCATAAATATCCCCGCCGGAGGCATTCCGCCCCGGCCACAAGCGCAAAGCCCACCCATGAATCACGACGATCTCGCCAAATGGTCAAAGCGCGCCGCCGACTGGGCGCGCGAATACCACGCCACCCTGCGCAACCGCCCGGTGCGCGCGCAAGCTGCCCCCGGTGAGGTGGCCGCGAAACTCCCCGAAGCGCCCCCCGAACGCCCCGAGCCGATGGAGGAGATCTTCGCCGATTTCGAACGCCTCGTACCCGATGCCACCACCCACTGGCAGCACCCCCGTTTCTTCGCCTATTTCCCCGCCAATGCCGCCCCCGCCTCGATGCTGGCCGAACAGCTCGCCAATGCCATCGCCGCCCAGGCCATGCTGTGGGAAACCGCGCCGGCGGCGAACGAGATCGAAGCGGTGATGATCCGCTGGCTGGCCCAGGCCCTCGGCCTCCCCGCCCGCTTCACCGGCACCATCCACGACAGCGCCACCACCGCAACGCTCTGCGCCATCCTCACCATGCGCGAGCGCGCGCTTGAATGGCGCGGCAATAACGAAGGGCTGAGCGGCCAGCCCAAGATCCGCATCTACGCCTCCGCTCAGACCCACTCCAGCATCGACAAGGGCATCCGCATCGCCGGCATCGGCCAGGAAAACCTCGTGAAGATCCCCACGCTCCCGGGCTTCGCGATGGATACGCAGGCTCTTGATGCCGCCATCCGCGCCGATCTCGAGGCCGGCCACCTCCCCGCCGGCGTCATCGCCTGCGCCGGCGGCACCTCGATCGGCGCCTTCGATGATATCGCCGCCACGCTCGATGTGGCCCGCCGCCACGGCCTCTATACCCATGTCGATGCCGCCTGGGCCGGCAGCGCCATGATCGCGCCCGAGTTCCGCCGCCTCTGGGAAGGGGTGGACGGGGCCGACAGCATCGTCTTCAATCCCCACAAATGGCTCGGCGCGCAGTTCGATTGCGCGGTTCAGTTCCTCGCCGATCCCGCGCCGCAGGTGCAGACGCTGGGCCTCAGGCCCGATTACCTCGAAACCCTCGGCGCCGGCGAAATCACCAATTACAACGAATGGACGGTGCCCTTGGGCCGCCGCTTCCGCGCCCTGAAGCTGTGGTTCGTGCTGCGCGCATACGGGCTCGAGGGCCTGCGCGCGCGCATCCGCAATCACGTGCAATGGGCCGGCGAAGCGCATGACGCCATCGCCCGCCTGCCCGGCTTCACCATCACCACCCCGCCGATCCTCTCCCTCTTCACCTTCCGCTACCGCGAAAGCGACGAGGCCACCGAGGCGCTCCTGAAGCGGATCAACGATGACGGCCGCATCTACCTCACGCAAACACGCCATCAGGGCATGTTCGTGATCCGCATGCAGGTGGGGCAGTTCGACTGCACGCGCGAAGATGTGATGATGGTGCCCGAAGTGCTGGCGGAACTGACCGAAGGAGATCCCCCATGCTGACGGCCCAAAACGCCCCCTTCGCCCGCCTAGCGGCCGTTTTCGCGCTCCTTCTCCTGCTGTTGCCCGCCCCGGGGCGGGCAGAAATGTTCCCCGGATACGAATCCCTCTTCGTCAATGATTACGCCGATGTGATCGCGCCCGCCGATGAAAGGCGCCTTGTCGAAACGCTCCGCCGGCTGAAGGCGGAAACCGGCGTCGAGATGACGGTGCTGACGATCAAAAGCCGCAAGGGCTACGATCATCAGGGCTCGCTCGAAAGCTTCGCCACCGGGATTTTCAACGAGTGGGGCATCGGAAACGCCAGCCGCAATGACGGCATCCTCATCCTCGTGATCCCCGACGATCGCGAGATGCGGCTCGAGCTTGGCAGCGGCTATCCGCGCGCCTTCGATCGCACCGCCCGCCATGTGGTGGATGAGTTCTTCCTCCCCTCCTTCCGCAGTGGCCGGCTTTCGCAAGGGATCGTCGAGGGCACGCTCGCCACGGAGCGGCTGATCGCCCGCCCCTTCGCGGCCGGCAGGCCCCCGGCTGAAACCGGCGGCGGAAAGCTCGGCAGCTTCCTCCTTCAGGTGATCGTGTTCGGGGCCGCCGCGGCCCTGCTGAAGGGGCGCCGGCGAATCGGCGATTTCCTCACCCGTCTGCGCCGCTGCCCGCGCTGCGGCCAGCGTGCCCTGCGCCGCAACCGCCGCATCCTGCGCGCGCCGACCCGCGAAACGACAGGCGAGCGCGAAATCGAGATCATTTGCCAGAACTGCGGCTACGAGACGCGCGAAAGGGAGGTGATCGCTGTCACCAGATCGCGCGGCAGCTCGGGCTTCGGCGGGGGGCGATCCTCCGGCGGCGGCGCATCCGGGCGCTGGTAAGGGGCCGGACTCCTCGTATCCGGGCGCTTTACAGCGGCGCTCCCGGGGCGTATCTGAACAGTATCTGAACGATCGTTCAATTCACCCGCAGCCATTCACAAGCAGGGAGGCACGCCATGCAGATTTCAAAAACCCGAGCCATCATCACCGGCGCCGCTTCGGGGCTTGGCGAAGCCACGGCGCGGGCGCTGAAGGCGGGCGGCGCGGAAGTGATGATCCTTGACCGCGACGTGGCGCGGGGCGAGGCGGTGGCGCGCGAGATCGGCGCCGGCTTCACGGAGGTGGACGTGACGGACGAGGCCTCCACCGCGCGCGCCATCACCTCCGCCAGTGAATATCTCGGCGGGCTCAACGCCTGCATCAACTGCGCCGGCATCGCCACCGCCGAGCGCACGCTCGGGCGCAAGGGGCCGCACGGGCTCGAGAGCTTCCGCCGCACGGTTGACATCAATCTCACCGGCACGTTCAACGTGCTGCGCCTCGCCGCCGCCGCCATGGCCGAAAACGAGCCGGGCGAGGACGGCCAACGCGGCGTGATCGTCAACACCGCCTCCGTCGCCGCCTTCGACGGCCAGAAGGGCCAGGCGGCCTATGCCGCCTCCAAGGCCGGGATTGCAGGGATGACGCTGCCGCTCGCGCGCGATCTCGCCAGCCTCGGCATCCGGGTGATGGCGATCGCGCCCGGCATCTTCCTCACCCCCATGCTGATCGGCCTTGGCGAAGAGGTGATCGAAGGGCTCTCGGCCGATGTGACCTTCCCGAGGCGCCTCGGGCGGCCCGAGGAATTCGCATCCCTCGTGCGCCACATCCTCGAAAACGATTACCTCAACGGCGAGGTGATCCGCCTCGACGGCGCGCTCAGGATGCAGTGAGACAGGCGCGGGGCGGTGCAGGGCCGCCCTCAGCCCCCGCCTGACTCGGCCCCGCCCGCCTCGGCCTTCTCCTCAAGCCGAAGCCATTCTTCCTCCGCCGCCTGAAGCGCCGCCTGACGCGCGCTCAGCATCTCGCTCGCCTTGGCGAATTTCACCGGCTCGCGGCTGAAAAGCCCGGGATCGGCGAGAAGCTCCGAAAGCTTGCCGATCTCGGCCTCGAGCCGCGCGATCTCGGCGGGCAGGGCCTCGAGCCGGTGGCGCTCGGTGAAGGTGAGGCCGGCAGGCTTGCGCCCGGCGGATTCCTCCCGCGCCCCGCGTGCAGAAGCGCGCTTCTGCCCGGAATTGCCGCGGGACGACGCCCCCCGCGCCTTTTCCGCCCCTTCCGGCGCCTTCTGCGGCCCCTTCTGCGCCCTGTAATCGCTCCAGCCCCCGGCATAGGCAACGGCCTTTCCATCCCCCTCCATGGCGATGGTGGTGGTGGCGACTCGATCTATGAAATCGCGGTCGTGGCTGACGAGCAGCACCGTGCCATCGTAATCGCCCAGCACCTCCTGCAGGAGATCGAGGGTTTCGATATCGAGATCGTTGGTAGGCTCGTCGAGCACCAGGAGATTGCTTTCACGCGCCATGATCCGGGCCAGGATGAGGCGGGCCTTCTCGCCCCCCGAAAGCACCCGCACCGGCGAGCGCAGCTGCGTGTCGTCAAACAGGAAATCCTTGAGATAGCCGGCGACGTGGCGGGGCGTGCCGCGCACCATGATCTGATCCGATTTGCCGGAAATGCCGATCGCGGGGTCGGCGGTGAGATTTTCCCACAGGCTGAGATCGGGATCGAGCGCGCTGCGGTTCTGATCGAAAACGGCGATCTCGAGATTGCTGCCGTGAATCACCTTGCCGCTGTCGGGGGCGATCTCGCCCGTGAGCATCCCGAGAAGCGTCGTCTTGCCCACGCCATTGGGCCCCACGAAGGCCACCCGATCGCCGCGCATGATGCGCAGCGAGAAATCCCTCACGATCGGCTTGCCGCCGAAGGCCTTGGAAATGCCGAGGGCCTCGATCACCTTGCGCCCCGATTTCGGCCCCGCTTCAAGCGCCATCGCCGCCGTGCCCTGACGGCGGATCATCGCCCGGCGCTCCTCGCGCAGCGCCCTGAGCGCCCTCAGCCGCCCCTGGTTGCGCTTGCGCCGCGCGCTGATCCCCTCCACCGCCCAGCGCGCTTCCGCCTTTATCTTGCGATCGAGCTTGTGACGGGCGGTTTCCTCCTCTTCCCAGATCCTGTCGCGCCAGGCCTCGAAGCCGGCGAAACCGGCATCGCGCCGGCGCAGGGTTCCCCTGTCAAGCCAGAGGGTGGCGCGGGTAAGGGCGGAGAGGAAGGCGCGATCGTGGCTGATCAGGACGAAGCCCGCACGCAGGGCGCCGAGCCGCGCCTCGAGCCATTCGATGGCCTCGATGTCGAGGTGGTTGGTGGGCTCGTCCAGAAGCAGGAGATCGGCGCCCGAGGCCAGCACCCGCGCCAGCGCCGCGCGCCGCCGCTCGCCGCCCGATGCCGTCTGCACGGGGGTTGCGGGATCGAACTTCAACCCCTCCGCGGCCTGCGCCACCCGCCACGCCTCGCCGGGCGGAAGATCGCCCGCGGCGTAATCGCCAAGCGTGGCATGGCCGCGCATGTCGGGATGTTGCTCCATGTAGGCAACGGAGGCGCCGGCGGGCAGGACGCGGCTGCCGGAATCGGGCTCCGCCAGCCCGGCCATCACCTTCATCAGGGTGGATTTGCCCGAGCCGTTGCGCCCCACGAGCGCGGCCCGCTCGCCGGGCTGGATGATGAGCGAGATCCCGTCCAGCACGGGATCGCCGCCATGGGTGAGGGTGATGTCGGAAAGCTGGAGAAGCGGTGCCTGGGCCATGCGCCTTGGCTAAGGAAGGCAGCCGGGGAGGTCAACCACCGGGGTTGTGATTCGCACGCCCCGGCCTATATTGGCAGGGCAAGGAGGCGCTTTCATGTTTTCGATACCCGGCAAACAGGCCGTGAGGCTGACGCCCGCCGCCACGGCGCAGATCAAGAAGCTCATGGCGCGCGATGGCGTGAGCGGACTCAGGATCGGCGTGAAGAAAGGCGGCTGCGCGGGCATGGAATACACCATGGAATACGTGCGCGAGCCCGATCCGAATGACGAGATCGTGGAGCAGGACGGCGCCCGGGTGATGATCGCCCCGATGGCGCAGATGTTCCTTTTCGGCACCGAGATCGACTACCAGACTTCGCTTCTCGAAAGCGGCTTCCGGTTCAACAACCCAAACGTGACCGAAGCCTGCGGCTGCGGGGAATCGATCAAGTTCGAGGGGATGTAGGGGCGCTGCCCCTCTTGCCCCTTTGGGGCAATTCACCCCGGAGTATTTCGGCCAAGATGAATGGCATGACGAATTCTGTCGCATGTCATGGGCAGTTCTTGCCTGACGCCCGGCAATGATGCAGGGTGCGATGCAAAGCTGACAGGAGGATCCTCATGCGCAAGAAACTCGCCGCCGGAAACTGGAAGATGAACGGCACCTCGGCCTCGCTTGGCCAGATCGATGCCCTGGCGGAAGCCTTTCCCGCACCGGGCTGCGAGATCCTGATCTGCCCCCCCGCAACGCTCATCGAGCGCATGAGCCGGCGCGCGGGCGGAACGGCCGTGATGGTGGGCGGGCAGGATTGCCACATGGAGCTTTCAGGGGCGCATACGGGCGACATATCGGCCGAGATGCTGACGGATGCCGGCGCGAGCCATGTGATCCTCGGCCACAGCGAGCGGCGGGCCGACCATTGCGAAACTGACGAAATGGTGCGCGCCAAGGCCGAAACCGCGCATTCGCAGGGGCTGGTGGCCATCATCTGCTGCGGCGAGGCGCTGGAAACCCGCGAGGCGGGGGAGACGCTCGCCCATGTCGGGCGCCAGATCGCGGGCTCGCTCCCGGATGGCTGCACGGGCGAAAACACCGTGGTGGCCTATGAGCCGATCTGGGCCATCGGCACCGGCAAGATCCCGACGCTCGCGGAAATCGGCGAGGTGCACGCTTTCATCCGCGCCGAACTGGTTGCGCGCTTCGGCCCCGAAACCGGCAATGCCATCCGCCTTCTTTACGGCGGCTCGGTGAAGCCATCGAACGCGGCCGAGATCTTCGCCGTTGCCGATGTGGACGGCGCGCTTGTGGGCGGCGCCTCGCTCAAGGCAGAGGATTTCGGCGGCATCATATCGGCGCTCGAGAAAGCCTGACCCCGCCTCATCACTGGTCCCTGAAATATCCCCGCCGGAGGCAGGAAAGTTCCTGCACCGGCGGTTTTCATCTGTGCACGGTTTCCGGGCCCATCACCGCATTCGGGATCGCGGTGGAGAGCCAGGGAATATAGGTGACCATGATCAGGAACAGGAACAGCACCGCCAGGAACGGCAGCGCCGCGCGCACCACGCGCATCATCGGCATCCCGGCAACCCCGGAGGTGACGAAGAGATTGAGCCCGACCGGCGGCGTGATCATGCCGATTTCCATGTTCACCACCATGATGATGCCGAGATGGATCGGGTCTATCCCGAGCTTCATGGCGATCGGAAAGACGAGCGGCGCGACGATCACGAGAAGCCCCGAGGGCTCCATGAACTGCCCGCCGATCAGCAGGATCACATTGACCGCGATCAGGAACATCACCGGCCCCATCCCCGCGCTCAGCATCGCATTGGCGATATGCTGGGGCACCTGCTGCTCGGTCAGCACGTGCTTGAGGATCAGCGCATTGGCGATCACGAACATCAGCATGATGGTGAGCTTGCCTGCCTCGAACAGGGTGTGGCGGGTATCTGCATGGAAAAGCGACGTCACGACCGCCAGCGGTTTTTCCAGCAGGCTGCGCTTCCTGCCGCCATTGGCAGCGGCCGAAAGCGGCCCCATGTCGCGATAGACGAAGCTTGCCACCAGAAAGGCATAGACGGAAGCGACCGCAGCGGCCTCGGTAGGGGTGAAGAATGCGCCCGTAAGGCCGGGAATGCCGTAGATTCCGATCATGATGATGGCGATCAGCATCAGGCCCCAGAAGGCATCGACGAATGAATCGATCACCTCGCCCCAGCCCTGCCATTCGCCTTTCGGCATGTTCTTCACCCGCGCCATCACGTAGATCGCGATCATCAGCATCACGCCTGCGAGAATGCCGGGGATGATGCCGGCAAGAAACATCCGCCCCACCGAAACCTCGACCGCCGCCGCGTAGACGACCATCACGATCGAGGGCGGGATGAGAATGCCAAGCGTGCCCGCATTGCAGATCACGCCGGCGGCGAAATCCTTGGTATAGCCCGCTTCCTTCATCGCCGCGATCACGATCGTGCCGATCGCCACCACGGTTGCGGGCGAAGAGCCCGAAAGGGCGGCGAAGATCATGCAGGCAAACACCCCCGAGATCGCGAGCCCGCCGCGCAGGTGGCCGACAACGGCAATCGCGAAGCGGATGATCCGCCGGGCCACCCCTCCGGTGGACATGAAGGACGAGGCCAGAATGAAAAAGGGGATCGCCAGCAGCGTGGCATGGCCCTGAAAGGCGGAAAACAGCGTCTGCGCCACCGAAGCCAGGGAGGTGTCGGAAAAGAGCAGGAGATAGACGATGCTCGAAAGCCCGAGCGAAACGGCGATCGGCACGCCCAGCATCAGGAAGCCGACCACCATCACGAACAGCAGGACGACATCCATTACACGCCCTCCCGATCCGGCTGGCTGGCCTCGATCAGCTCATCCTCGACCTCATGGCTGGCCACGATCCTGTCAAGCTCGCCGCGCCATACGCGCCAGGCGATCTGCAGATAGCGAAACAGCAGCAGCGCCATGGAAAGCGGCAGCACCGCATAGGGGATGGCGCGCGGCAGTTTCTCGTATTTCTCGCCATCGTTGAGAATCCCCCCGATCCATTGCAGGGAATCGGGCATCGGGATGTCATCCACCTCATACCAGCCCTTCGGGCGGAATTTCTCTTCAAACCCGGTGGGAAACCACCGGCCGCTGGTTTGCGGCAGATTGGCGAAATTGGCCCAGTAATCCCAGGCGCCCTTCAGCAGCAGGGCGGAGAACACGATGCACGCGGCCACGGCGAAAAGCGCCATCCAGCGGCGCACCGCAGGCGGCGCGATCTCGATAAGCGCATCCACGCCGAGATGGCCGTTCTTCTTCACGAGATATGAGGCGCCCAGCAGCACCAGCCAGGCAAAGAGAAAAACCGTGGCCTCGAGCCCCCAGAGAATGCCGGAGGCGAAGAACTTGCGCAGGATCACATTGGCAAAGGTGATCACCACCATCAGCCCCAATATGAGCGCGATCAGGTTTTCCTCGATCGTATCGATGAAATTGCGTGGCCCCCCCATGAGCGCCCTCCCTCCCGTTGTTCGTTACCGTTTTCGCTTTTTTTCTGCTTTACGGTTTTCTTTCGCCACGGGGCGGGCAAACAAGCCCGCCCCGCGTCTTTCTGTGCGTCATGCGTCGGAAAGGATCACATCTTCTCGTTGATCGCCTGCGCGGCGTCGATGTTTTCCTGGCCCACATCGTCGATGAACTTGTCCCAGACGGGCTTCATCGCGTCCACCCAGGCCTGGCGCTGCTCGGGCGTGAGCTGGCGCACCGGGCTGCCGGCATCGATGATCGCCTGCTTGGCCTTCTCGTTCACCCCGAAGGCCTCCTTGTTGCGGGTGGCCGTCACCTCGTCGAGGATCTGAAGGAACTGGGCGCGCACGTCATCGGGCAGGCTGTCGAGCCAGTCGGTGCTCGTTACCACCAGGTAATCGATGATGCCGTGGTTGGTCTCGGTCACGCCATCCTGCACCTCATAGAACTTCTTGCCGTAGATGTTGGACCAGGTGTTTTCCTGACCATCCACGACGCCCTGCTGCAGCGCGCCATAGACTTCCGAAAACGCCATCTTCTGCGGGATGCCGCCGATCGCCTCGATCTCGGCCACCAGCACTTCGGAGGGCTGCACGCGGAATTTCAGCCCCTTGGCGTCAGAGGGCAGCAGGAGCGGCCTGTTGGCGGAGAACTGCTTCATGCCGTTGTGCCAGAAGGCCAGGCCCTGAAGCCCGCGCTTCTGCATGCTGTCCTTCAGCGCCTGGCCGGCAGGCGAAGCCTGGAAGGCATCCACCGCGTCGATGTTCTTGAACATGAACGGCAGATCGAACAGGCGGAACTTCTTGGTGAAGGCCTCGAACTTGGAAAGACTCGGCGCGGCCAGCTGCACATCGCCATTGAGGATCGCTTCGAGCACCTTGTTGTCATTGTAGAGCGTGGAGTTCGGATAGACCTCCATGCACATCTTGCCGTCCATCTCGGCATTGACGCGCTGCTTCAGAAGCTCCGCGGCGATGCCCTTGGGATGCCTGTCGGTGTTCGTCACATGGCTGAACTTGACGACGATTTCGCCCTCGTCACAGCCGTTGGGATCGGCCGAAGCGGCACCGGCGGCAAGGGCGATGGCGGCCGCAGCGGCTGCGGCAGTCAGGAATTTCATGGGTCGTGTCCTCCCGAGATCACTATTGATTGACCCTTCGCAAGGCGAAGCGGTGGTCAGCAATGTGGGCTGAATCAGGGCGCAAACTCAAGTAAAATCTGTCGATGCGCCATGATATCGCAGATTTGCGAATTAGTTCGCGAATCCGGCCCCCTTGCGGCAAGGCCCGCTATCCCCCTTGCGGCAAGGCCCGCTATCTGCTTGTTTTTACCCATGAGCAAAGGCAATCCCGGCGCATCGCCGCTCCCCCGCATCAGCCAATCGCCCACCGATCCCGCCTTCGTGCAGGATCCCTACCCGCATTACGCACGGATGCGCGCGCTCGGTGATCTGGTCTGGTGGGAGGAATATGCGCTCCCCTGCGCCACCAGCCACGAGGCCGTGAACAGCTTCCTGCGCGATCGCCGCTTCGGGCGCGAGATGCCCGCCGATCTCGCCCCGCCGATCCCCGGCCGCCTGCGCCCCTTCTACGATCTCGAAGCCCATTCGATGCTCGAGCTCGACGCCCCGCGCCACCCCCGCCTGCGGGCCCTGGTGCTGCGCGCCTTCACCTCGCGCCGCATCGGCGAACTCGCCCCCGAAATCGCCGCCATCGCCGAAGAGCTGCTCGACGCCCTGCCCGCGGGCGAAGCCGATCTCATCGCCGGCTACTGCCAGCCGATCCCGGTGCGTGTGATCGCCCGCCTCCTCGGCGTGCCCGAGGAAATGGCGCCCGAGCTTCTCGCCTGGTCCAACGCCATGGTCGCCATGTATCAGGCGCGCCGCACAAGGGCCGAGGAAGATGCCGCCGTAGAGGCCGCCCTCGAATTCGCCGATTTCATGCGCGCCTATGTGGAAAAGCGCCGCCACAGCCCGGCGGACGATCTCATCACCCATCTGATCGCGGCCGAGGAGGACGGCGAAAGGCTCAGCACGGACGAGCTCATCTCCACCTGCATCCTGCTGCTGAACGCCGGCCACGAAGCCACCGTCCACGCCCTCGGCAACGCCGTGAAATGCCTGCTCGAGCACGAAACCCCGCCTGCCGCCCTCGCCCCCGATGCCATCGATGCCACCATCGAGGAAACCCTGCGCTTCGATCCGCCCCTGCACATGTTCAACCGCATCGCCAAGGAAGATGTGGAAATGTTCGGCCACCGCTTCAGCCGCGGCGATCAGGTGGCCTGCCTGCTCGCCTCCGCCAACCGCGATCCGACCCTCTGGCCCGAGCCCGAAACCTTCGATCCCGCCCGCCCCATCACCACCAACACGAGCTTCGGCGCGGGCGCTCATTTCTGCGTCGGCGCGCCCCTTGCCCGCCTCGAGATGAAGATCGCCCTCCCCGCGCTCTTCACCCGCTTCCCCGGCCTGCGCCTCGCCGGCAAGCCGAAATACGCCAATCTCTACCATTTCCACGGGCTCAAGGCCCTGCGCGTCAGGCTCTGATCTTCATCTTGGCCCAAATACTCCCGCCGGAGGCGCCCTACCCCGCCACCGGCAAGGCGCCCGCCTCCCTGATCTCCTGCATCGAAAGAAGCGCCGTCACGTTGAACACCTTCACATCCGCGATCAGCGCCTGGTAGAAATCGTCATAGGCGCGCGCGTTCTTCACCCGCACCTTCAGGATGTAATCGATATCCCCCGCCAGCCGGTGCGCCTCCACCACCTCCGGGCGCGCCAGCACCGCGCGCAGGAATTTCTCCTGCCATCCGGCCTCATGCTCCGAGGTGCGGATCAGCACGAAGAAACAGGCCTCGAGCCCCAGCTTCTCCGCATCCAGGATCACGCTTTCGCGCCGGATCACGCCGGCCTCCTTCATCCGCCGGATCCGGTTCCAGACCGGGGTCTTCGAGGCCCCCACCCGGCGCGCGATCTCCTCGAGCGGCAGGCTCGCATCCTCCTGCATCACCGCAAGGATCTTCCTGTCGATCGCATCAAGCTGGTCGGCCATTCCGCTTTCCTCCTGAATTGACGATAATTTCCCATTTACCCGCATTATTTCGGAAGGATATCCTTATTTTTTCCATATACTGGCGCAAGGTCGGGATAATTTCCTATTCACATGGAGAGCGAATGACAACCCATATCCAGAGAGAACCACCCGATGCCCCGCGCCTTCCGCCCCTCGATCCTCACGGCAAACGATCTTCTCACCGGCGCGGCCGTCTATCTTTCCCGTGACGGCTCCTGGACGCGCGACATCGCCGCCGCAAGGCTGCTCGAGGATGAAGCGCGGGCGGGTGCCGCCCTGGCGGCGGCCGAGGCCATGCATGGCGAGATCGTCGCGCCGTTCCTCGCCCCGGTCGATCCCGCCACCCTGAGCCCGCTCGCCACCCGCGACATGATCCGCGCGCGCGGCCCCTTCACCCTGCCCCGCGCCCGCAAGGCCGGCACACGCAAGCCTGCCCGCCAGCAGGAACCCCGCCATGTATCAGCCTGACAGCTTCGATCACGCCTTCCTCGCCCACCGCTGCGCGCAGTTCCGCTCGCAGGTGGCCCAGCGCCTCTCCGGCGCGCTGACGGAGGAGGAATTCAGGCCCCTTCGCCTGATGAACGGGCTCTACCTGCAACTGCACGCCTACATGCTGCGCGTGGCGATCCCCTATGGCACGCTTTCCGCCCGCCAGATGCGCGCGCTCGCCGATCTCGCCGAGCGCTGGGATCGCGGCTACGGCCATTTCACCACCCGCCAGAATATCCAGTTCAACTGGATCGCGCTGAGCCAGACGCCCGACATCATGGACCACCTCGCACAGGCCGGCCTGCACGCGGTGCAGACCTCGGGCAACACCATCCGCAACGTCACCACCGATCCCTTCGCCGGCGCGGCGGCGGACGAGATCGAGGATCCCCGCCCCATCGCCGAGCTCATTCGCCAGTGGTCCACCGACCACCCGGAATTCCAGTTCCTGCCGCGCAAGTTCAAGATCGCCGTCTCTGCCAGCCCCGCCGATCGCGCCATCACCCGCGCCCATGATATCGGCCTGCGGCTGGTCAGGAACGATGCGGACGAAACCGGCATCGAAGTGAGCGTCGGCGGCGGGCTGGGGCGCACGCCCATGCTGGGCCAGGTGCTGGTGCCCTTCGCGGCCAAGGCCGATCTCATCGCCTGGCTCGAAGCGGTCCTGCATGTCTACAATCTGCTGGGGCGGCGCGACAACAAATACAAGGCGCGCCTGAAGATTGCCGTGCGCGAAATGGGGATCGATGATTTTCGCGCCAGGGTAAAAGAGCGATTCCAACAGATCCGCGCCGCGTATCACGGTGCGGGCCTCGGGCTGCTCGCCAGAATCGAACATTTCTTCACCCCGCCGCCCCGCACCGAAAAACCGCTCGGGGCTTGCGAGGCGGCCCTTGCCTCCGATCCCCGTTTCGCCCGCTGGGCCCGGAACAACACCGCGCCCCACAAACGCGCCGATCACGCCATCGTCATCATCCCGCTGAAATCCCCCGGTGCGGTGCCGGGCGATGCCAGCGCCGGGCAGATGCGCCTTATGGCCGATCTCGCCGAGCGCCACAGCCACGGCGAGCTGCGCGTCACCCAATCCCAGAACATCGTCCTCCCCCATGTGCATCGCGCCGATCTGCCCGCGCTCCACGCCGCCCTCGCCCGGGCCGGGCTCGCCGCCGCCAACGCCGGGCTTGCCTCCGATATCATCGCCTGCCCCGGGCTTGATTACTGCGCCCTTGCCACCGCGCGCTCGATCCCCGTGGCGCAGGATATCGCGCGCCGTGTGGAGGCGCTGAAGATCGAGCATGAAATCGGCCCGCTCTCGATCAAGATCTCGGGCTGCATCAATGCCTGCGCCCATCATCACCTGGGCGAAATCGGCATTCTCGGGCTCGATCGCGCCGGGGCGGAGAACTACCAGATCACCCTCGGCGGGCAGGCAGAGGCCCCCGCCCGCCTTGGCGAACGCGCCGGCCCCGGCTTCCCGGCGGATGAAATCACCGATGCGGTGGAGCGCCTGCTGCTGGGCTATCTCGCCCTGCGAACGGACGCGGAAGAAAGCTTCGCCGCCTGCTACCGCCGCCTCGGCCCCGCGCCCTTCCGCAGCCTGCTCTATCCCGATGCCGAAAGAGGAAAGCACCCCCGCCATGCCGCCTGAAAGCCACGCCGATCCCCTGCTCGCCCGCCTCAACGCCGAATACGCCCCCCTTCCCGCCGAGGCCGCGATCCGGCGCGCGCTCACTGATCCCCGGCTCGGGCGGATCGCGCTGGTTTCCTCCTTCGGCGCGCAATCGGTGGTGCTGCTGCATTTGATCTCGATCATTGATCGCACGCTTCCGGTGCTGTTCATCGACACCGAAATGCTGTTTGCCGAAACATATGCATACCAGCTGCGGCTCGCCCGCGATCTGGGGCTCACCGGGCTCAACATCATCAAGGCTCCGGCCGATGATATCGCCGCCGGGGATCCCGAGGGCACCTTGCATGCGCGCGACCCGGACGCCTGCTGCGATCTGAGGAAGGTGCGCCCCC
>JALVEX010000081.1 GCA_027030435.1 Paracoccaceae bacterium | reverse complement strand
CCGAAGGAGGGGATCAGGGTGGAGATGTCCATGCGGTATCGCTCTTTCCTTGCTGCGGCCGCCCGAAGGGCTCAGCCGGTGATCCTGTTGATGACGCCTTCGGCTTCCTGCCGTGCCATTTGATCCATTGCGCGCACATTGGCAAGGGTGAAGGCCCCCGCCCTGTGGCTGCCCGCGCGCCCGATCGCCTCGAGCACCGCCGCCACCACCTCGGCCATCTGCAGGAAACCGATCCGCCCTTCGATGAAGGCACTCAGCGCGTGCTCCTTGGCGCCGTTGAAGGCCGCGCCGGCAAGCCCGCCCATTTCCATCACTTCGCGCGCCAGGCCGAGCGCGGGGTAGCGGGCGGGATCGGGGGCGGCGAAATCGAGCTGCCCGGCGGCGGCAAGATCGAGGCGTGCAACCGGCAGTTCGCGCCGCTCGGGCCAGTAGAGCGCATGGCCGATGGCGTGGCGCATGTCGGGCGCGCCGAGATGGGCCATCGTGGCCCCATCGCGGAAGGTGACGAGCGCATGCACAAGCGATTGGGGATGCACCAGCACCTCGATCTGATCGGGATCGAAGCAGAAATACTCACGTGTTTCAATAAGTTCGAGCGCCTTGTTGAACATCGAGGCGCTGTCGATGGTGATCCGCTGGCCCATGCTCCAGTTGGGATGCGTGGCGGCCTCTTCGGGGGTGGCGCGGGCGAGTCGATCGAGCGGCCAGTCGCGGAAGGCACCGCCCGAGGCGGTGATCGTCACCCGCTCCACCGCCGCCGCATCCTCGCCGGCGAGCGCCTGGAAGATGGCGGAATGTTCGCTGTCCACCGGCAGGATGCGCGCCCCGTGGCGGCGCGCGGTTTCCATCAGGAGCGGGCCGGCGGCGACGAGGCTTTCCTTGTTGGCAAGGGCAAGCGTGGTGCCCTGTTCGAGCGCCGCGAGCCCCGGCGCGAGCCCGGCGATGCCCACGATCGCCGACATGAACCAGTCTGCCGGGCGCGCCGCAGATTCGGTGATCGCCGCTTCGCCCGCCGCCGCCTCGATGCCGCTGCCCGAAAGCGCCGCGCGCAGGTCAGGCAGCCGTGCGGGATCGGCCGTCACCGCGATCTCGGCCCCGAATTCGCGCGCATCCGCCGCGAGGCGGGCGATGTTCTGCCCCCCCGTCAGCGCCACCACGCGAAAGCCCGCCCGATCGCGGCGGATCAGATCGAGGGTGCTCTGCCCGATCGAGCCGGTGGCGCCGAAGATGGAGATCCGCCGCACCATCTCTCACCCCCTGCCCATGGCGGGATCGACGATCCCGAGCGCCAGCAGCACCAGCACCAGCACCGCTGCGCCGGCCATGGCGTCGAAGCGGTCGAACACCCCGCCGTGGCCGGGGATGAGGCGCGAGCTGTCCTTCACGCCGAGGCGGCGCTTCAGCGCGCTTTCCGCGATATCGCCCATCTGCGCGGCGAAGGCGACGATCACGCCGAGCAAGGCGAAATGCCAGCCCGCCCGGCCAAGGAGCGCGAAAACCGCGCCAACGAGCGCCGCCGCTGCCCAGCCGCCGATGGTGCCCGACCACGTTTTCTTCGGGCTGACGGCGGGCCAGAACCTGCGCCCGCCCACGGCCTTGCCGACGAAATAGCCGGCGATATCGCTCGCCACCACAACCAGCACCATCCACACCAGCAGGATCACCCCGCCCTCGCCCCGGATCATGAGGAAGCCGAGCCCCGCGAGCATGATCCAGGCGCCGTAAGCAGCAAACAACCCCCTGTTTTCGCGCAGCATTCCCGCGCCGACAAGCACCGGCGCCAGCACCAGCGGCAGGCTGAACTGCCCCGGCAGGAGCCCCGCGAGAAGAAGGCCGAAGGCGGCGATGAGGCCGATCTGGAGCGCCTCCGCCTTCTGCTCCGGGTTCGTCATCAGAGCGATTTCCCACAGGATCAGCCCGCACAGCGCGGCCACGACGATCAGCAGGAAAGCCCCGCCCGCCCACACGGCCCCGGCGCCGAGCCCCGCCATCGCCACCCCCGAAAGCACGCGGGGTGCGAGATCGTTCCACTTGCCGGGCGAACTCATCCGGGAACGGCACCGAAGCGGCGCTCGCGCTGGTGATAGCGCCCGACGACCTTCACGAATTCCTCGGCCGAGAAATCGGGCCAGAGGGTATCGACGAACTCGTATTCCGCATAGGCCGATTGCCAGAGCAGGAAATTCGAGATCCGCGCCTCGCCGGAGGTGCGGATCACCAGATCGGGATCGGGCAGCAGGCAGGTATCGAGGTAGCGCGGCAGGGTTTCCTCGTCCACGTCCTCGGGAGCGAGGCGCCCGGCGGCCACATCCTGCGCCAGGCGGCGCGTGGCGCGCGCCACCTCGTCGCGGCTGCCGTAATTGAGGGCGATGGTGAGATGCACGAGATCATTGCCTTCGGTGAGCGCCTCGAGATCGTCCATCAGCTTCACGAGCTTGGAATCGAGCCGCACCCGATCGCCGATGAAGCGCACCCGCACGCCCTTTTCCGCCAGCCGGTGCGCCTCGCGCTCGATATAGCGGCGAAAGAGGCTCATCAGCCCCGCCACCTCGCTTTGCGTGCGCTTCCAGTTCTCGGTGGAAAAGGCGAAGATGGTCAGATACTTGACCCCGAGATCGGGGCAGGCCTCGAGCACCTCGCTCACCCGGCGCGCGCCGGCGTGATGGCCGAAAAGGCGCGGCTTGCCGCGCTTCTGCGCCCAGCGGCCGTTGCCATCCATGATGATCGCCACATGCAGATCGCCGCTTTCGGGATTGTCCTTCATGCCATCATCGCCTTTCCGGCCCGCTCCTGAAATCCATTACCCGAAATACGTTACCCGAACCTGCCGGAGCAATCCCACCAGTCAGGAATGCAGGCCCGCTCAGACCTGCATGATCTCCGCCTGTTTCTTCTCCAGTGCCTTGTCCACCGCCTCGATGTAGCGGTCCGTCAGTTCCTGCACCTCGTCATGCCAGATCTTGTGATCGTCCTCGCTCATCCCCTCGGCCTTGGCCTTCTTGAGCTTCTCCATGCCGTCGCGGCGGATGTTGCGGATGGCGATGCGGGCGTTTTCGGCATATTGGCCGGCCACCTTGGTAAGCTCGCGCCGGCGCTCCTCGTTGAGTTCGGGGATCGGCAGGCGGATGATGGTGCCGTCCGTCTGCGGGTTGATGCCGAGGCCGGATTCGCGGATCGCCTTTTCCACCTTCTGCACGAGGGATTTGTCCCACACGTTGATGGTGACCATGCGCGGCTCGGGCACGTTCACCGTGCCCACCTGATTGATCGGCATCATCTGGCCGTAGCTTTCCACCATCACCGGCTCGAGCATGGATGCAGAGGCACGCCCCGTACGCAAGGACGCAAACTCGCCCCTGAGCGCATTCATCGCGCCCTCCATGCGGCGCTCGAGATCCTCAAGATCAAGCTCGAATTCTTCCGACATGACACCTCTCCGGCATGTTTTCTTCCCTGCGGCTTTCTTCTGGGCGCCCTCCGGCGGCCAGCCGCGCCGGCCGCTTTTCGCGCGTTTGTGGCTATATAGTGCTAACCATGCACCGTTGTATAGGTGCCTTCCCCCGAAAGGATGCCGCGCAGGCCCCCCGGCTCGTCGAGGGAAAAGACGATGATCGGCAGCTTGTTGTCACGCGCCAGCGCGATCGCCGAGGCATCCATCACCCCGAGATGCTTCTGCAGCACGTCATCATAGGTGATCTCGTCATAGCGCTTGGCATCCGGGTGCGTCTCGGGATCCTTGTCATAGACACCGTCGACCTTGGTGCCCTTGAAGATCGCCTCGCAGCCCATCTCGTTGGCGCGAAGCGTGGCGGCGGTATCGGTGGTGAAATAGGGGTTGCCGGTGCCGGCGGCGAAGATGCACACGCGCCCCTTCTCGAGGTGGCGCACGGCGCGCCGGCGGATATAGGGCTCGCAGACCTGATCCATCGGAATGGCGCTGATCACCCGGGTAAACACCCCCATCCCCTCGAGCGCCGACTGCATGGCAAGCGCGTTCATCACCGTGGCCAGCATCCCCATGTAATCGGCGGTGGTGCGCTCCATCCCCTGGGCGCTGCCCTGGAGGCCGCGGAAGATGTTGCCCCCCCCGATCACCATGCAGACCTCGGCGCCCAGATCACGCACCGATTTCACCTCGCGCGCGATGCGCTCCACCGTGGGCGGGTGCAGCCCGTAGCCCTGATCGCCCATCAGCGCCTCGCCCGAGATCTTGAGCATCACCCGCTTGTACTTGAGATCCTCCGGGGTCTTCTGATCCTCCGGGGTCTTCTGATCCTCCGGGGCCTTCTGATCCCCGGGGGCCTTTTCGCCCTCAGCCGCATCCGCCTGCGGCCCGTCCTTTTCCTGCCTGTCCTGTTTCTTTTCCATGCTGCCCCGCCGCTTTGCTCGCCTGATGAATATCATGTCCGGGCGCGATTGTGCCATTCCTGCACGCGCCCCTGCGCAATGGCATTTGCGCCCCGGGGGAAAATGTCGGAAAACGGCCCGGTGTTCAACAGCGAATGGCAGCGCGCCCGTGAAAGGCCCCCATGAAAGCCTCATGAAAGATCGCCTGTCCGAGATCCTGCCCCGGCTCGAGGCGGCGCCCGGCCTGCCGGTGCTGATCGCCGGGCCCACGGGTGCGGGCAAATCGGCGCTGGCGCTCTCGATCGCTGAAGCGGCGGGGGGGGAGATCGTCAATG
>JALVEX010000080.1 GCA_027030435.1 Paracoccaceae bacterium | reverse complement strand
ATGGCCGCTCGTTCGATGAGATTGCGGGCGCGCGGGAGGCCGCATGAAACAGAGCCGGAGCATGTCCATGGTCGAGGCGGTCGCGAATGTCGCCATCGGCTTCGGCGTGGCGATCGGAACGCAGTTTCTCGTATTCCCGCCGTTCGGAATCGAGATCGCCGCCGGTTCGCATCTGGCGCTGGGCGGCATCTTCACCGTGGTGTCGTTGGTTCGGTCCTACGCGCTTCGCCGCCTGTTCGAGCGCATCCGCGTGAGGAACAGCTGATGGGACTGTCGCAACGCGCCTATGCGCGCCATCGAGGCGTGAGCGAGATGGCCGTGCGCAAGGCGATCAAGTCGGGACGCATCACGCCGGAGCCGGACGGCACGATCGACCCGGAGAAGGCTGACCGGGAATGGGACGCCAACACCGATCCGGCGCAGCAACGAGGAAAGCGGACGCAGGCTCTGGGCGCAAAGACGCGGGTGAAGACGAAGCCGGTGCCGAAGGCGGCGCTCCGGGCGGTCGACGAGACCCTGGGCGATGCGCCCGCAGGAGACGGCGAGGTCTCGTTCCTGCGCGCAAGGCTGGCCAACGAGGTGCTGAAGGCGCAGACGGCAAAGATCAAGCTCGCCAAGATGAAGGGCGAGCTGGTGGACCGCGAGAAGGCCACCGCCATGGTGTTCGACCTCGCGCGGCGCGAGCGGGACGCCTGGCAGAACTGGCCCCCGCGCGCGGCGGCGGACATGGCGGCCGAGCTCGGCGTGGACGCGCACACGATGGAGCAGGTGCTGGACAAGCACCTGCGCAAACAACTGGCCGAGCTGGCGGAGATCGAGATTGAACTTCGCTGACTTCGACGGCGCGGAGGAAATCCGCCGCGCTTGGCTGGCGGGGCTGGCCCCGGATCCGGCGCTGACCGTCTCGGAATGGTCCGACCGGCACCGGGTGCTGTCCTCGCGGGCCGCCTCGGAAGCCGGGCCGTATCGCACGGCTCGCACGCCCTACATGCGCGAGATCATGGACGCGCTGAGCCCGAGCGATCCGGCGCGCAGGATCGTGTTCATGAAGGCGGCGCAGGTCGGGGCGACCGAGGCCGGCAACAACTGGCTGGGATACTGCATCCACCAGGCGCCGGGGCCGTTCCTGCTGGTGCAGCCCACGGTGGACACGGCCAAGCGTCTGTCGCAGCAGCGGATCGCACCGCTGATCGAGGAAAGCCCGGAGCTGCGCGAGCGCATCTCGCCCGCGCGCTCGAAGGACAGCGGCAACACGATCCTGGCCAAGCGGTTTCCGGGCGGCCAGCTGGTGCTGACCGGGGCGAACAGCGCGGTGGGACTGCGCTCGATGCCGGCGCGATGGGTGTTTCTGGACGAGGTGGACGCCTATCCGGGAGACGTGGACGGCGAGGGCGATCCGATCGCGCTGGCCGAGGCGCGCTGCGCCAGTTTCGGGCACCGGGCCAAGCTGTTCCTGGCGTCCACGCCCACGATCACCGGTGCGAGCCGCATCGAGCGGGAGTATGAATTGAGCGATCAGCGCCGCTACCACGTGCCCTGCCCGCATTGCGGCGCGCTGCAATGGCTGCAGTTCGAGCGCCTGCGCTGGGAAAAGGGCAGGCCGGAAACGGCACGCTACATCTGCGAGCACTGCGAAGAGCCCATCGACGAGCGGTTCAAGACGCAGATGATGGCCGAGGAGAACGGGGCCTGCTGGCTGCCGACGGCGGACGACGAAACCCGCGCACGGGCCGAGGCCGCCGGGATCAGGGGCTACCATATCAACGCGCTCTATTCGCCGCTGGGCTGGCTCGGCTGGGCCGAGATCGCCCGCAAATGGGAAGAGGCGGTCGGCAACGACGCGGCGCTCAAGACGGTCAAGAACACGATCCTGGGCGAGACCTGGGCCGAGAAGGGCGATGCGCCGGATTGGGAACGGCTCTACGAGCGGCGCGAGGACTGGCGGCTCGGCACCGTGCCGGAAGGCGCGCTGGTGCTGACCGCCGGCGCGGACGTGCAGCGCGACCGCATCGAGATCGACGTCTGGGGCTGGGGGCGTGGCCTCGAGAGCTGGCTGGTCGATCACGTGGTGCTCGACGGGGACACATCTCGGGAAGCTATCTGGCGGGAGATGACAGAGTTTCTCGGCATGACATGGGAACACGCGAGCGGTCAGCAGATGGCGCTGGCGCGCATGGCGATCGATACCGGCGACGGCGTGACCACCAGCTCGGTATATTCCTGGGTGCGCGCCGTCGGGCGCGGGCAGGTGATCGCCGTCAAGGGCGTCGGCGGGTTCGATCGCTCCACGCCGGTCGACGGGCCGTCATACGTCGAGGTCACGGCGGCGGGGCGCAAGCTGAAGCGCGGGGTGCAGCTCTGGAAGGTGGCGGGCGCCGTGTTCAAGAGCGAGACCTATCGCTTCCTGCGCCTGCCGAAGCCGACCGAGGAAGAACTGGCCGAAGGCTCGGGGTGGCCTGCGGGATACGTGCACATCGCCAAGGGCACGCCCGCCGAATGGTTCAAGCAGCTGACCGCCGAGCAGCTGGTGACGATCAAGACCCGGCAGGGCTTTCAAAAGCTCGAATGGCAGAAGACGCGGGAGCGCAACGAGGCGCTCGATTGCCGGGTCTATGCCCGCGCCGCAGCATGGCTCATGGGAATCGACCGCTGGGACGACCGGCGTTGGGAAGAACTCGAGGCGCAGCTGGCCCCCGGCAGGGAGGAGAGCGATCCGGCCGGGGTTCCTGTCCGTGCGCAACGTGAAACGTCCCGGCGTCGCAGTTCCGACTGGCTGGGCCCGAAACGACGGGGGAACTGGTTCTAGATGGCCTATTCGCAAACCGAACTCGACGCGCTGAAGGCGGCCTATGCCCAGGGCATCCTGCGCATCACATACGAGGGCAAGACCGTGGAATACGGCAGCGCCGACGACCTGCTGCGCCGTATCCGCATGATCGAGGGCGAGATCGAAAGCGCGGGCGGAAAACCTCGCCCGGTTGCCGGCTTCGCGGCATTCAGGAGGAACTGATGGGACTGATCGGCAACGTGCTCTCATTGCTGCGCCCGAAGGCCGGGAAAGGCCGTGAGCGCGCTTACGACGGAGCCGCGAAAGGGCGGGGCACGGACGGGTGGGTGAGCGGAAACACTTCAGCCGATGCGGAAATCGCCGTTGCGGCCGATCTGCTCCGCCAGAGAATGCGGGATCTCGTCCGCAACAACCCGCTTGCGGCCCAGGCCGTTCAGGTTCTCGTCAACAATATCGTCGGGACCGGGATAGAGCCGCGCGCCAACACCGGAGACGCCGGACTTGACCGGGAGGTGGATGCTGCATGGCGGCGCTGGGCGAGGGCCGCGGACGCACATGGCCATACCACGTTCCAGGGGCTGCTGACCCTCGCGGTGCGCGAAATGCTCGAAGGCGGAGAGGTTTTCGCGGTCAAGCGGGTGCTCAGAGCGAATGCGCGCGAGAAACCGGGGGGAATTCCCCTGCTGATCGAGCTGCGCGAAGCGGACCATCTCGCGGATGATCGATATTCCTTCCCGGCCAACGGACCCAGAATCGTGAACGGAATCGAATACGACGGCTCCGGGCGCAGGGTGGCGTACTGGATGTATCGCGACCACCCCGGCGATCATTCGACACCCGTGAACATGAAACCGGTCAGGGTTCCTGCCGACAAGGTCGCGCATCTTTTCGAGCGCCAGCGCGTTCAGAACCGTGGCGTCCCATGGGGGACGCCCGCAATCCGCTCGATCCGGGACGTCGGGGATTGGCAGAATGCCGAGCTCGTGCGCAAGAAGACCGAGGCCTGCCTCGTCGGGATCGTTTTCGCGGACAACGAGGACGACATGGCCATCGCGCCCAAGGTCGAGGATGCGGACGGCAATATCGTCGAGCAGTTCGAGCCCGGTCTGATCGCCTATGCCCGCGGAGGCAAGGACATCAAGTTCAATCATCCTTCGCCCCACGGCGGGGTTTACGAATGGCACAGGGTGCAGCTGCATACGATCGCAGCCGGATTTCGGGTGCCATATGCGCTGATGACGGGCGATCTGAGCCAGACGAACTTCTCGTCGTCCCGGGTCGGCCTGAACGAATTCCGCAGGATGGTCCGCCAGCTGCAGTATCAGACAGTCATTCCGATGCTCTGCGAACCGATCTGGAAATGGTTCATGGAGATGGCGCAGGTGGCGGGAATCCTGCCGCCGGACCGCGAAATAACGGCTACCTGGACGCCCCCGCGTTTCGAGAGCGTGAACCCGCTGCAGGACGCGCAGGCGGACATGCTGGAGGTCAGGGCCGGGTTCACCACGCTGCCGGAGCAGATCGCCCGCCGCGGCCAGGATCCCGAACAGATGATCGGGGAATGGGCCGCTTTCGCCGAAAAGACGGATGCGCTGGGCCTCGTGTTCGACAGCGACCCGCGCCTCGTGACCAAGGCGGGCCTCGCGCAGGCCACCGATCCGACGCAGCCCGGCGACGACCGGGACAACAGGCAACAATAGGAGCGAATCATGGCGAAAGACATGCTCAACCTGCCCGTGCTCGGGCGGGAAGCCACCGTCGTGCCCGGTGCGATCAACGAGGAGGAACGGACCATCGAAGTGGTTTGGACCACCGGCGCCACGGTGCGCCGGGCGCGCTGGGAAGGCTGGGATACGGTCGTCGAGTACGACGAGGAACTGATCGTCTCGCCCAATGCCGTCCGGCTCGAGCGCCTCGACGACGGCGCGCCGTTTCTGGAATCGCACAATTCGTGGTCGCTGGGCTCCGTGCTCGGCAACGTGGTCCCGGGTTCCGTGAAGATCGAGGGCGGCGAGGGCCGGGCGACGATCCGCCTCACATCCGCCCCCGATGCGGAATCCGTCGTCCACCGCATCCTCGAGGGCTCGGTGAACAAGGTCTCGGTGGGCTACCGCGTCCACAAGTACGAGATCGAGAAACGCGACGGCGAGCGCGAGCTGTGGCGCGCCGTCGACTGGGAGCCATACGAAATCTCGGCGGTCGCCATGCCCGCCGATCCCGGAGCATCCATCCGCTCGGAAGATGCCGGGCGTGAACGGCTCCACCCCTGCGCCATCATCCGGCGCGACACCACCCCCGCCCCTGCGGGTCAACCGAAAGGACACGTCATGACGAAGAAGAAGCAGGCGGCAGACGGTGCCGCCGACACCCGCGCGAACGATGCGCCCGATCAGCGCACGGCAATTGCCACCGCCGACGCAGGCCGGAATGCCGAACCGCAGCAAGCCCCGACGCAGGCCTCGCCTGCCGGCGGCAATTCCGCTGCCGCGATCGAGGCCGAACGCCGGCGCGCGAGCGAAATTCTGACGCTCTGCAAACGCCATGGCCTCGAGGACAGGACCGAGGACATGATCAGGCGCGGGATCTCGCTGGATGCAGCAAGGAGCGAAATCCTCGATCATCTGGCGGACGGCGATCCGTTCGAGGGCCGCACCGCCCTGCCGGCGCAGGCACGGAGCAGCGGTGAAACCGATAACGCCTATCGCGAAGCCGCCGCCACCGCGATCATGCACCGGGCGGATCCTGGTCTGGTCGAAATGACCGCCGATGCGCGCGAGTTCCGCGGCATGACGCTGCTCGAGCAGGCGCGCCATGTGCTCGAGCGCTGTGGCGTGAGCACCCGCGGCATGAGCCGGATGGAGCTTGCCCGCGCGGCCCTTCAGAACCGCGCCGGTTCCCTCGGCACCAGCGATTTCGCGGCGATCCTCGCCAATGTCGCCAACAAGACCCTGCGCCGGGCGTATGAAACCACCCCCCGGACCTTCACCGCTTGGGCGCGTCGCGCCACGATCGTCGATTTCAAGCCCGTCGACCGGGCCCAGATCGGCGGCGCGCCCGATCTCAAGAAGGTGCTGGAAAACGGCGAATATTCCTACGGCGCCGTGACCGACGGCAAGGAAACCTATGCCCTCGCCACCTATGGGCGGATCGTGGCGATCACCCGTCAGGCGATCATCAATGACGATCTCGATGCGCTCACCCGCATCCCGATGGCCTTCGGGGCCGCCGCCGCGGATCTCGAAAGCGATATCGTCTATGCGATCCTGACCGGCAATCCGACCATGGCGGACGGGAAGGCGCTGTTCCACAACGATCACGGCAATCTTGGCACCGGATCGGCGATCACGGATACGGCGCTGGCCACGGCGATGCGCAAGTTCGGCCAGCACAAGGGGCTCGAGGGGCGCCCGATCACGGTGCGGCCGAGCTACATCCTCGTGCCGCCCGGGCCGCGCGCGCTCGAGGCGAACAAGCAGATGACCTCCGTAACCCCTGCCAACGCATCGGACGTCAATCCCTTCGCCGGCCGCATGCAGGTGATCGAGGAACAGCGGCTCATCCCCGCGAGCGGCAACGATCCCTGGTTCCTCGCGGCGGAACCTTCGCGCATCGACACGGTGGAATACGCCTATCTCGACGGACAGAACGGCGTCTACACCGAAACCCGCACCGGTTTCGAGATCGACGGGGTCGAGATCAAGGCCCGGCACGATTTTGCCGCGAAGGCGATCGACTGGCGCGGCCTGTTCAAGAACCCCGGCGCATGACGATTCCACCGCCATCCCGCATGGGGTGGCGGACATCCTCCATTGAAAGGAAAGACAGATGAAGAACTATGTTTCCCGCGGCGACAACGTCGCCGTCACCGCCCCCGCCGCGCTCGGCAGCGGCGATGGTGTGCTTGTAGGCTCTCTGTTCGGCATTGCCTCCGGCGATGCCGCTGCCGGCGATCGCGTGGTCATCGCGACCGCCGGCGTCTACACCCTTCCCAAGGTCGGCTCGCAAGCATGGGCCGAAGGCGTGAAGGTCTATTGGGACGACACCAACAAGCGCTGCACCACCGCGGCCACCGGCAACACGCTGATCGGCGCGGCCGTGGCTGCCGTCGCCGGCGGGGCGTCCGACACCACCGGCGTCGTGCGCCTCAACGGAACCGTCTGACCGTGGACCCGCTCCCCGGCGCCCTGGCCGCGATCTTTCGCAATCCGATCATGGCCAGGGACGCCACGATCTATCCGGGCGGCACCGGGCCGGGCATCCCTCTTCGCGTCATCGCCCGCCTGCCCGACGAGATAACCTCGTTTGCCGGCGCGCGCGTCGTTTCCGACACGCTGATCGTGGACATGCTCGCAAGCGATGCCCCGGATCTCGCCGCCGGCGACAGGATCGACATGAACGGTGCTTCCTACATCGTCCAGGGCGAACCGGTGCGCGATGCCGAGCGGCTGATCTGGACGGCGGAGCTCGTGGCGGCATGAGGATCACGTTTCGCAGCGAAGAGAACCTGCAGGCAGCGCTGCATGACGAGTTCGTCGCCGGCGAGAAGGCCGTTTCGATCGCCATGGACCGCGCCGGGCGCGCCATCAAGAGGGATTGGCGCGGACAGATCCGGGCCGCCGGCCTCGGCCGGCGGCTGGCCAATACCATCCGGAACCAGCGTTACCCCGAGAAAACCCACAGCATGGATGCCGCCGCGCTCATCTGGTCGAAAGCCCCCGAAATCGTCGGCGCGCATGAACATGGCGCTCTGATCCGCTCGAAGGAGGGCTTCTGGCTGGCGATCCCGATAGATCGGGTGGCCAGGCGGATGCGGGGGCCAAGACACGCACGCATAACCCCGCACCTCTGGGAAGAACGGACAGGCAAACGGCTGCGGTTCGTCTATCGGCGTGGTCGTCCCTCGCTGCTCGTGGACGACGGAACCCAGCGCCAGCGCAGGACGTTGGACCATCTCGGCTTCGTCGCGTCACCGAGGCGCTTCAGGAAGAATGTCGTGATACCGATCTTCATCCTCGTGCCGCAGGTGAAGCTGCCAAAGCGGCTTGATCTGGCGCGAAGCGCGGAGCAGGTGGCGCGTGCGGTTCCGGCGGCTATCGTGAGCAACTGGAGATAGTCCATGGCAACCACCCGCGAGAACGTCCTGCAGGCGCTGTTCGGCGTGTTGCAGGGCGTGCCCGGCGCCACCGTCCTGCGCGGCGAGGTGCTTCCAGAACGCGTGCCGGCCGGAGGGCTTCTGATCCTGCGCGACGGCGAGCCTGGCGCGCCGGAGGTGACGCTCTCGCCCCTGCGCTACCACTGGCAGCATCGCGCCGAGGTCGAGGCGATCGTGCAGGGCAAGACCCCGACCACGCGCGACAGCACCTTCGACGCGCTCGCCGCCGCCATCGGCACGGCTCTTGCCGCCGACCGGACGCTGGGCGGGCTCTGTGACTGGTCGGAGCCGGACGCGCCGCAGCCCGTCGATCTGCCCATCGAGGGCGCGCAGGCGCTCAAGGCCGCGGTGATCGCGGTGACGCTGCATTACACGACGAGCGATCCGCTCGCCTGAAACGACAATCGAAAGGACTGACACATGGCACGCGCACAAGGCGCGCGGTCGCAGCTCGCGGCCGCGTTCGAGACGACCTACGGCACCGCGCCCGCAAGCGGCTTTTTCCAGATGCCCTTCGCCCGCTCGTCGCTCGGAGCGGATCAGCCGCTCCTGAATTCCGAACTTCTGGGCTACGGGCGAGATCCGCTCGCCCCGGTCAAGGACGCGGTGACGGTCGATGGCGATATCGAGATCCCGATCGACGCCGAAGCCATCGGCTTCTGGCTGAAGGCGGCCTTCGGCGCGCCCACCACCACCGGCACCACCAACAAGACCCACACCTACACCTCCGGCAGCTGGTCGCTGCCCAGCATGGCCATCGAGGTCGCCCTGCCGGAGATCCCGCGATTCGCCATGTATACCGGTTGTGTGCTGGATGAACTCCGCTGGACCATGGAACGGCGCGGGCTGCTGACCGCCACCGCCAGCCTGGTAGCCCAGGGCGAGAACGTGGCGACCACCACGGCAGCGGGCACGCCGACCGCCTGGAACCTGCAGCGGTTCGGGCATTTCAACGGCTCGATCCTGCGCAACGGCACAAGCCTCGGCAATATCGTTTCAGCCGACGTGAGCTACAAGAACAACCTCGATCGCATCGAGACCATCCGCTCGGACGGCAAGATCGACGGGGCCGATCCATCCATGGCCGAGCTGACCGGCCGGATCGACGTGCGCTTCGCCGATACCGTGCTGATGGATCAGGCGATCAGCGGAGGCGCAGCCTCGCTGGAGTTCTCCTGGTCTCTTTCCAGCACCGTCAATCTCAAGCTGACCGCGCACAAGGTCTATCTTCCGATCCCGAAAGTCGAAATTCAGGGGCCGCAGGGCATCCAGGCGAGCTTCGACTGGCAGGCGGCTTTCGATTCGGGCGCAGGAAAGATGTGCACGGTCGTCCTGAAAAACCAGATTGCGAGCTACTGATGATCAGACTGGATCTTTCGACGGAGCCGAAATGGCTCGATCTCGGCCGCGGGGTGCGGGTGCGCGTGCTGCCGCCGCTGAGCGCCACCGCGGCGCAGGTATGGCAGGAAATGGCTCAGGCCGGCGCATTCGAGGACGATGGGGAAATCGACGCCGGCGTCCTCGAGGCGAAAGCCTGGGCGCGGCGCGTGATCATCGATTGGGAAGGCGTGGGCGATGCCGAGGGCGAGGTGCTGGAAAAACCCGCCCCTGCGCTCATCGACGCGCTGATGGACGTCCCTTGGGTCTATCTGGCCTTCCGGGCCCTCTATCTGGCCCCGCTTCACGCGCTGGAATCGGAAAAAAACGTCTCGTCGCCCTTGCCGAATGGGAGTTCGGCGGGGGCGGAGGATACTGCGAAAGCTGTGAAGGCGTCTGCGAAGAGTGCCCGCGCCGACTGAATGCCCCGCAGTCGCATGAGGGGCAGCAGGTCTGGGATCTGGTGGGGCGGCTCGGCGGGCAGCTGCGGGTTTCTCCCGCCGGCGGCGTCATCGGCTGGGACATGGGCGCGGCGCTGGCTCTGGCCGGGGCGCTGGGCGTCGATGCACGCGCGGCCGGCCATCTGCTTCCGCCGATCGAGGCGGTGATGGTGCGCGCCATGAATGAACGAAGCGAGGAATGATCGAAGGACGGTGTGCCCGGCAGTTGCGGACTACGGACGTGCCAACTGCAAGCGCGCCAACGCGAGTTCCTGACGCGACCGGGCCTGTCAGAAATAGGCCACGTGGTTCGCAAGATCAAGGAGAGGACTGATCCATGGCTGAAAAGCGCGTCAGCGTGCGGATCGACGCGACGGGCGGCAAGCGGGTAAGGGCCGAGTTTCGCGGAATCGGCGAGGATGCCAAGCGGTCATTCGCGCTGGTAGGTCGCGAGGTCGACAGGCTGAACCGCCGCCTCGGCGTTCTCGGTCGCACCTCGCGCGGCTCGCGCAACGCCCTGCGCAATGTCGGGCTGCAGCTCAACCAGGTCGCCCAGCAGGGTGCCATGACCGGCGACTACCTGCGCGCGCTCTCCATCCAGATGCCGGACCTGCTGCTGGGCTTCGGGGGCCTCGGCATCGCCATCGGCACCGTGGCCGCGGTGCTCGGGCCCTTCGTCGTGGACATGTTGGACGCTGCCGACACCGGCAAGAAGCTGTCCGAGACGGTCAAGGGGCTCGATGGGGCGGTGTCGGCCTATGCCACCAGCGTGAAGGCGGCAGCGGCGCCCACCGACGAGCTGGTCAAGAAATACGGCGATCTTGCGGGCGAGGCGCGCGCCCTGCTGATCGTTCAGCGCGATCTGGCGAAGCTGGAGGCGCTCGACAGCATCGCAAGGGGCTTGACGGCAGCACGCGAGGCGCTGGGCGATATCGGAACGGTGACCTCCGGTGAATTCCGGGAGGCGGCAAGAAAGGTTGCTGCCCTCAAGACCGAGCTCGAACAATTGCGTGCAGAGCAGAGGACCATTCTCTCCGAAGGTCTTGGTATCGGCGACAACGCGGTCAGGAACATCCGGCTGCAGGCACGCATGGCCGAAATCCGTGAAGCTCTGCTTGCGCTGGGCAATTTCACCCGGCCGGTCAACGACCTGAGCAGCGCACTGGGCATTGCCGCCATGGATGCAAACGAACTGGCAGCCGCCATGGCCGACCTGCGGGATGCGAAAGGCATCGAAGAACAGGCGGTGGCGCTCGAGCGACTGCGCGAGGCCTACACCGCGGCGCTGGGCGGCGTGGAGAACATGACAGCCGAGCAGCGCACCCTGCTGAAGCAGCTCACCGACGCCGCGCTCGCCACGATCCGGTTCCGCTCGACCATGGACGATGCATCCGCCTCGGTCGGCGGCGCGGCGGCGCAGGCGACGACGCTCGCAGACGAACTCGCGCGTGCCGCCGGCAACGCCATGTCGCTGGTGGGCCAAAGCCTCTCGTCGCTGCGCCAGAGCGAGATCCGTCTGAAATTCAAGGACGACCCTGTCGGGCAGGCAAGGGCGCTGGCCGGGGCGCGGTTCGATGCCAGCGTGGGCGACGTGTCCGGCGCAGATCCGATCCTGCAGGAAGGGCTGCGTCGCCAGCGTGAGGCTTATATGGCCAATGCGGAAGCCGTGGCGCGCAACCAGCAGGCGCTGGCCGCATGGAACCGGGAGCAGCACCGCGCCTCCGCCGGGGTTCGCGCCACCCTGAAAGCGCTCGAGGAACAGGCCACCGGGCTGGACGCGGCCAGAGAAACGCTTGCCGCCTATGCCGAAAAGGCCGCCGATCTCGGCAAAGGCATCGGCGAGAGCCTCGTGGGGGCGTTCCGAAGCGCGGAACAGGCCATGGGCAACTTCGTGCGCACCGGAAAGCTGGAATTCCGCTCGCTGATATCCTCGATGCTGGCGGATTTCGCGCAGCTCTCGGCCCGGAAGTTCATCCTGGGGCCGCTGGCCGAGCGCCTCGGTGGCGCCCTCGGCAAACTCGCCGGTAACCCGGGCCTCTTCGCCAGCGTTCTGCATTCGGGCGGCGTGGTCGGCGCCGGCGGGCCGACACGGGCGGTCCCCGCCCTGGCCTTTGCCGGCGCGCCAAGGATGCACAGCGGTGGGTGGGTTGGGCTCAGGCCCGATGAGGTACCAGCGATCCTGCAGCGCGGCGAACGAGTGCTCTCGCGCCGCGAGGTGGCCGCGGGCGTCGGTGCAGTCCCGGTGAACATCACCATCCATACCCGGGACGCCGAGAGCTTCCGCCAGTCGCGCGCCCAGGTGGCGGCCGACATCGCCCGCGCCGTGGCGCTGGGCCGCAGGGGGATGTGAGCCATGGCTTTCCATGAAGTGCGGTTCCCGGACGACATCAGCCGAGGCGCCCGGGGCGGCCCGGAGCGGCGCACCCAGATCGTCGAGCTTGCTTCGGGCGACGAGGAGCGCAACGCCAGCTGGGCGAACAGCCGGCGGCGCTATGATGCGGCCTACGGCATCCGCCGCGCGGACGATCTGGCGGCGGTCGTCGCCTTCTTCGAGGCCCGCAACGGCCGGCTCCATGGCTTCCGCTGGAAGGACTGGGCCGATTACAAATCCTGCCTGCCGTCGCAAGCGCCAGCCCCGACGGATCAATACGTCGCGACCGGAAGCGGCTCGAAAACCGTCTATCAGCTGATCAAGGCATACACCTCCGGATCGCAGACATGGACCCGCACGATCACGAAGCCGGTTGCCGGCTCCGTCAGGATCGCGATCGACGGCGTGGAGCAGGCATCCGGCTGGAGCGTCGACACCGCAACCGGGATCATCACCTTCACCACGGCTCCGGCTTTCGGAGCGACGATCACCGCCGGCTTCGAATTCGACGTGCCGGTGCGCTTCGACACCGACACGCTCGACGTCACTCTCGACATCGAGCGCCTCGGCTCGATCACATCCATTCCCCTGATCGAGGTTCGTGCATGACAATGAGAATGACAGATCGTGGCTTTCTGGCTCTTGTCCGGCTCGAAGGGGCCATGCCGGGCCCATTGTCATGCTGTGCTACTAACGTGCGCATGCTTGGCAGTGAAGCATGTTGGTGTCACTATGGCGGTGATCCGCTTCGGGAGGAACTGCATGGAGCGATACAGGGGGAACTGGCAAAAAAAGCGGCACGCGCGGCTGATGGCGGCGCGCGCGGAACGTGCTGCGACCGGAGTCGGCCTCGACCCGACCATCGAACGCATCAACACCTTGGCCCGCGTCGCACAAAGAAGCTGGTTTGCGCTCCTTTCCTATATGGCCTATGTAGGCATTACCTTGATGGGTGTGAAGGACGAGGATTTCTTTCTGATCGAGAAACAGACCGACCTGCCGCTGATAGGGGTGACTATCCCGACCTTCCTGTTCTTTGCAATCGCTCCGCCGTTAGGTGCCGCGCTGTTTATGAATCTGCACCTGTACCTGCAGAAACTGTGGGAGGCACTGGGAGATGCCCCGGCGACATGGCGCAACAGGCCACTGTCGGATCTTGTCTCGCCCTGGCTGGTGATCGATTTCGCGCTGACGCGAAAGGCCCGCGCGCTGCGGCCAAGGCCGATGCGTTGGCTGGTGCATCTGCTTGGCTACATGCTGGTCTATATCGGGGCGCCCTTCGTTCTGTCCTTCTTCTGGTGGCGGTCGATGCCGGCACACAATCCCTTGCTGACACTGCTGATCTGCAGCGTGGCGCTGGCCATGAGCCTTTATATCGCGCTGGTCAGTTTGCAGCAGCTGAACCGGCAGGTCGGCGAGCGGCAGGGCCTGCGAACCAGCGGGGTCTGGGCGCTAAGCATTACGACGTTGGCCATCTTCGCGGTTGGCTGGTTCCGGTCGGTGGAGCCAGCGGGGACGTACCTTGATTCGCTGGCGCTTCGCTATCTTGAATGGCGCGATGCAGAACGATTGAAAGCGGCCGATACAGCGGGGAAACAAGACATTCTGGATGGGCACAAAGAGTCCGTTGCCGCCTGGTTCTGGAATAAACCGCCGTTTTCCATGGCCGCTGCCGATCTGCGCAACGCCAATTTTGCTTACCTGCCCGAGAACTGGAGAAATTATGACGAAGAGCGCGCCGCCTCTCGCGCGGCGTTCTGTGACGAACGGGAAATCCCCAAGCTGGTCTGCGAAGCCTTTGATCGGGGGGACTTACCTGACCCTGATATCGTGAGGCCGATGCGCCTAACCTATTGCAAGAACCGCTTTGGTGCAGAACACGCAGATCTCCCGATCGACTGCGAGCGGCTGTTCAAACGGTTTTCCGAAGAACTGGAACGATACCAGGATGCACGGTGGAATGCGGCCTTGGCCTCCTTTCCGTCCCGCGACCTGTCTGGAGAGGATTTCCGCTTTGCTTATCTCCGGGGGGCGAAATTGCAAAAGGCGAACCTCAGCAGGGCAAAGATGCAAAGTGCGTTCCTATTCCTAGCAAAGATGCAGGGGGCTGACCTCAGTGAGGCAGAAATGCAGGGCGCGCTCCTCGCTGGAGCGGAGATGCAGGGGGCGGATCTCTGTGGGGCAAAAATGCAGGGGGCGTTCCTCGACCAAGCTGAGATACAGGGGGCGGACCTCTACAATGCTAGAATGCAGTATGCACTCCTGAGAGCAGTGGAGATGCAGGGCGCGATCCTCGTTGGAGCGGAGATGCAGGGGGCGGACCTCCGTAGCGCTAAGATGCAGGGGGCGGACCTCAGTGGCGCTAAGATGCAGGGCGCGATCCTCGTTGGAGCGGAGATGGACGACACAACTAACCTAGGGGGAACCTTGCTACGCGGTGCTGCCGTCAGTGAAGTCGATCTTTCTGAGGTTACAATGCAGCAGGCACAATTGGAGAGCATGTTAGGAAACCAGACGGTGAAAATTCCTCATGGCCTGACTAGGCCGAAGCATTGGCTGGTGATCGAAGATGAGGATCCTTTCGGCATCATATTCTTACGAAAATGGAAAGCATGGCAGAGAAAGCTCGGCTTTGATCTCAATGCTGAAATGTCCGGTTCTGAGGACAATGACGGTCGGACCTGCATTGTCAAAATCGTGGATTGATCCGGGTGCCGCGGCATGCGGAACGCGCGGAAGGTCATATAACGCACCAAAGGCGGCAGGGCGAGCCGCAGCCGGGGGCATTGTGGGCCGGTAAAGCAGACACCGTATTGTGAGGCGACGCAAAAACGCCAGGCAGGTCGTGGGTGCCGCTCTGGTGATGGCGATCGCCCACCGTGAGATCGTCATGTTCTAGCTTCATTCCCGTGCGTCCGGAGCGAGTTCCGGACGATCAGACACTGTCCACCCTTGCAAACACGATATGCCACCGAACCATGAACGATGTGTAAATCCGATGGCCCATGTCAAGGCACGCCTCGCCCGGCCACCTGTGGCCACTGTCGCGGAGGTTGCCGCCCACGAAGGTGCGCTGGGTCACCAAACTCGACGAACACAAGAAGGGAACCTGTCAATGAAATCTCTCTCGCCTGCCCTGCAGAACCATCTCGATTCCGGCGCCACCACACTCGCCTGGTGCTGGCGCATCACGCGCGAGGACGGGCAGGTTTTCGGCTTCACCGACCATGACCGCCCGCTCACGTTCGACGGCACGACGTTCGAGCCCGAGTCGGGCTTCACGGCCTCGGAGATCCGCACGGGGTCCGATCTGTCGGTAGATGCCCAG
>JALVEX010000079.1 GCA_027030435.1 Paracoccaceae bacterium | reverse complement strand
GGCGCAGAAGCACCGCTTCACCTTCCCCGATCCCGGTGAGCTTTCGCCCCCGATCATCCGCATGGAGGGCGCTTCGGTGGGCTATGGCGGCAAGCCGGTTCTGCGCGGGCTCGATCTGCGCGTCGATCACGATGACCGCATCGCCCTTCTGGGGCGCAACGGCGAGGGCAAGACGACGCTTGCCAAGCTGATCGCCGGGCGGCTCGCGCCGATGAGCGGCGAGATCACGCGCGCGCGCAAGCTGAAGGTGGGCTTCTTCGCCCAGCACCAGACGGAAGAGCTGACACCCGGCGAAACGCCGCTCGATCACCTGCGCCGCGCGCTCCCCGATCTCGCCCCCGCCGCCCTGCGCGCGCGCCTCGCGGGCTTCGGGCTTGGCGCCGATCAGGCCGAAACGCCCGTCGAGCGGCTCTCGGGCGGGCAGAAGGCGCGCCTCACGCTCCTGCTTGCCACGCTCGATGCGCCCCATCTCCTGATCCTCGACGAGCCCACCAACCACCTCGATATCGAGAGCCGCGAGGCGCTGGTGGAGGCGCTCACCGCCTGGAAGGGCGCGGTGATCCTCGTCAGCCACGACATGCACCTCCTCAATCTGGTGGCCGATCGCCTGTGGCTTGTGCAGGGCGGGCGCGTCAGCGAGTGGAAGGAGGATCTCGAAGCCTATCGCAAGCACCTGCTTTCGGGCGACAGCGAAGCCAAGGCGGCGGCAAGGGCGGCGGCGCGCAGGGCGCGCGCGAAACAGGCGCAAGAGCCCCGGCGCGCCACGCGCGATGAGATCCTCGCCCTGCGCGCGGAAGTGCGCAAATGCGAATCAAGGGTGGATAAGCTCAACGAAATGCGCGACAAGCTGGCCGCAAGGCTCGCCGATCCGGCGCTTTACGAGGCCGAGGCCGGCAATGCGGCCGAGCCCTGGCAGCGGAAGTATCACGAGGTGATGGAGGCGCTCGATCGCGCCGAATCCTTGTGGATGGCGGCGCTCGAGCGGCTGGAGAAGGCGGAAGGAACGGCAGAAAAACCGGCAGGGGAAAGGGCGGGCTGATGGATCACTCGCAGATCATTTCGAGCTTCGTGGCGCTGTTCGTGATCATCGATCCGATCGGCCTGGCGCCGCTGTTCGTGGCGCTCACCAAGGGCATGACCGCCAGCCACCGGCGCGCCATCGCCATCCGCGCCTGCCTGCTTTCCTTCTTCCTCCTGCTGCTCTTCGGCGTGCTTGGCGAGGCGGTGCTGAAATTCATGGGAATTTCCATGCCCGCCTTCCGCATCGCCGGCGGCATCCTCCTCTTCCTCACCGCGCTCGACATGCTGTTCGAGCGCCGCACCCAGCGCCGCCGCAACCAGGCCAGCGCGGCGGACGATCCCTCCGTCTTTCCCCTCGCCACCCCCCTCATTGCCGGGCCGGGCGCCATCACCACCATCATCCTGCTGACCGACAAGGCCAGCGGCAGCCTCGCCGCCGAACTCGTCATCTTCGCGGTGCTGGCGGCGGTGATCGGGCTGGTGATGGCGGCCTTCCTGCTGGCCGGGCTGTTCGAGCGCGCGCTCGGCGCAACCGGCACCAATGTGGTGACCCGCCTTCTGGGCATGCTGCTGGCCGCGCTCAGCGTGCAGTTCGTGGTGGACGGCATCGAAACCCTGATCCGCGCCGGCTAGGGGCAGGCCCCTTGTGCCGGTGCGGCGTGTCGGGGCGATCGGGGCGGCCCTGGCTCCTGCCGGGCCGGGCGGCATGCCGCGGTTTCGCATGGCGCGCATGACGCCAACCGGGCACACCCCCCTGCCGGATGCAGGCCATGCTTCCGCAAAGCGGCGAAACGGTCTAGAAAGCTCTCCATGACCCATGATCAGATCATCCTGTTTTCGCTTTTCGCCGCCGTTTTCGCCCTCCTCCTGTGGGGGCGCTTCCGCTACGATCTCGTCGCCTTCACGGCGCTTCTGGTGGCGGTGGTGCTCGGCGTCATCCCCGCCAAGCACGCCTTCGACGGCTTCGGCCACCCCGCCACCATCATCGTGGCGCTGGTGCTCGTCGTCTCCGCCGGGCTGGTGCGCTCGGGCGCGGTCCACCTCATCACCCGCACGCTGGTGGACAGCAGCCGCAGCCTCGCCGCCCATATCGCGCTCATGGGCGGCATCGGCGCCATCCTCAGCGCCTTCATGAACAACGTCGCCGCGCTCGCCCTCCTGATGCCCGTCGATATCCAGACGGCGCGCAAGGCCGGCCGCTCGCCGCGCTATTCGCTGATGGCGCTGAGCTTCGCCACCATCCTCGGCGGCATGGCCACCCTGATCGGCACGCCCCCCAACATCATCATCGCCAGCATTCGCGAACAGACGCTGGGCGAGCCCTTCCGCATGTTCGATTTCACCCCCGTTGGCGGCATCACCGCCCTCGTCGGCCTCCTCTTCGTCGCCACCATCGGCTGGCGGCTGATTCCGAAACGCGACGACGATACCACCGCCGATCCGATGTCCGACATCGCCGAATATATCGCCGAGCTGACCGTGCCGGAGGATTCGAAGCTGATCGGCAAGAGGCTCGGCGATCTTCACGAGGCGGCGGAGAAGGCCGATGTGGCGATCCTCGGCCTCATCCGCGAGGGCAAGCGGCGCTACGGCACCCAGCGCAACACGCCGCTCAAGGCGGGCGACGTGATCGTGCTCGAGGCCACGCCCGACGCGCTCGATGAATTCCGCACCGCGCTTTCCCTCGATTTCGCCGATGAAAAGCGTCAGGAGGCGGCAAAGGCCACCGGCGAGGGGCTCGCGCTGGTCGAGGCGGTGGTGACGGAAGATTCCCGCCTCAACGGCAGATCGGCCATGGCGGTGGGGCTTGGCTGGCGCAAGCGCACGGTGCTGATGGGCATCTCGCGCCAGGGCCGGCGCATCACCAGACAGCTGCGCAAGACCCCTTTGCGCCCGGGCGACATCCTGCTCCTGCTGATCCCCAAGGAACAGGTGAACGACGTGATCGACTGGCTCGGCGTGCTGCCGCTCGCCGATCGCGGCCTGGCGGTGACGGTCAATGAAAAGGTCTGGTTCGCCATCGGCGCCTTTGCGGCTGCGGTGGCGGCGGCGAGTTTCGGGCTGATCTATCTCCCCGTCGCGCTCGGCCTCGTGGTGGTGGGCTACGTGCTGGCGAAGATCATGCCGCTCTCGGAGCTCTACACCCATATCGAATGGCCCGTGGTGGTGCTGCTGGGCTCGATGATCCCGCTCGGCGCGGCGCTCGAAACCTCGGGCGGCACGGAGCTGATCGCCGGCGCGCTCATCAGCCTCACCGCCGGCCTGCCGCCCTGGGCGATCCTGACCGTGCTGATGCTCGTCACCATGACCCTTTCGGACGTGCTCAACAACACCGCCACCACCATCGTCGCCGCGCCCGTGGGCATCGAGATGGCCCAGAGGCTCGGCGTCAATCCCGATCCCTTCCTGATGGCGGTGGCCGTGGCGGCCTCCTGCGCCTTCCTCACGCCGATCGGCCACAAGAACAACACCCTCATCATGGGCCCCGGCGGCTACAGCTTCTCCGATTACTGGCGCATGGGCCTGCCGCTCGAAATCCTGGTGGTGGCGGTGAGCATCCCGGCGATCATGGTGTTCTGGCCGTTCTGAGGCGCCAAAGGAAGGCCGCGCGCAGGCCCCCCTGCCCCCCATCACTGGTCTGCAAATATCCCCGCCGGAAGCAGAAAAGGCGCAAGCCCCGCTTGCGCCTTCTCTCTTTTTCGCGGATTTGCGGAATCCCGGGCGAATGCCCGACGTGCCGTCAGCCGCGCGCCCTGCCAACGAGCTTCCAGATCGCCGGGAAGAGGAGCGCCGCCAGCGCGAGCTTGATCGCATCGCCAACGAGATAGGGCGTGAAGCCCCACTGGAGCGTCTGCGCCCAGCCGGTGGTGAACTGGTGCAGCCACAAGAGCCCCGGCACGTAGATCAGCGCATTGCCCACCAGCATCGCCAGCGCCATCTTCACCACCGAGCGATCCCAGCCCCGGCGCGCCGCAAAGCCGAGGAAGCCCGTGGCCAGCACGAAGCCGAGAAGATAGCCGCCGGTGCCGCCCAGCATGTAGGCAAGGCCGCTGTTTTCGGCCGAGGAATTGGCGAACACGTCAAACCCGAGCGCGCCGATCGCCATGTAGGCGAGGATCGTCACCAGTCCGAGGCGGGCGCCATAGGCGGCGCCGATCGTCAGCACCGCGAAGGTGCCGAGCGTGATCGGCACCGGGCTTGGCCACATCGGCACCCTGATCTTGGCCGCGATCGCCAGCGCCGCGACGCCGAGCACCACGAGCACGGCCTGCCTGAGGCGCAGCGCCGCGCCTTCGCTGGCGCCGAGAAGATCTGTCAATACGGGGGGGCGGGATGTGGTTGCCATGTGCTGTCTCCTCCAAGGGACCTGCCGGATTGCTGCCTGCCGCCGTTTTGCCCCAGCGCGCGCCCGGTGGCAAGCCCGTTCGCCATGCCGCCCCTTCGCCCCGGTGGCCGGCGCGGGATGCCTCCGGCGGGGATATTTGCGGGACCAGTGATGAGATGGGCGTGCTCAGGGGGCCGATGTTGCGCCATAACGGCGCCCCTGCCCTCTGCCGCCTTGCCGCCCCGGCCGGGGCGCGCTATCAGCGGCGCGAAACGCGATGCAACAGCGAAAGGCACGCCGATGATCCCCCGCTATTCCCGCCCCGAGATGGTGAAGATCTGGAGCCCGGAGGAGAAATTCCGCATCTGGTACGAGATCGA
>JALVEX010000078.1 GCA_027030435.1 Paracoccaceae bacterium | reverse complement strand
TGTCAAATCCCCACTGGCCGAACAGAACATCATTGCCCGCATCCCCCTGGAGCGTGTCGTTGCCAACGCCGCCCACGAGGCGGTCAGCGCCCGCCCCTCCGTGCAGGATATCGTTGCCGGCGTCGCCGAAAATCTGGTTTCCGACAGCGTTGCCGGTGATCGTGTCATTGCCACTGCCGGCGCGAAAGATCTCGATCACCGTGCCGCGCGCAATGATCATGTTGCCCACAAGGCCGTAAACCGAGGAAATGCTCTCGGCAGCGAGGGTGACTGTCTGATCATATGTATCGGTCGAGAAATCGATCGTATCAACGCCGCCGTCATCGAGGATGGTGAAGGTGATCGGGCCGGAGAGGTTGATCAGATCGTCGTAATAACCGCCCGCGTTCGAGCCCACGCCGTAGGTGGTGTCGCCCGTGCGCAGGTTACCCGCAGCGCCATACATGTTCTGGACGGCGATGATATCGGCGATCTGAGGGGTGACAACATAAGCGTAGGAGGCATCTATCGCGGTATTTTCGGTCTGCGAAAAATACGACATGACGGTGGCCTGCCAGCTGTCGTTGTCATAGTGGTTGTCCACACCATAGGTGGCATTGCCATCGTAATAGCCCGCATGGCCAAGCCCAAGCGCATGGCCGATCTCGTGGATGTAGGTCTGGAAGGAATAGGAATCGAGGCTTGTGCCGTTGCTGTCAACCCAGGCACTCGAGATGTTCACATATGCATCGATCATCACCCCGTTGGAATACCAGGTGCCGCCGGCGTAGGCACCCGGCTGATCATTGGTGAAGGTGATCTGAGCCGTACCTGTGGTGGCTGCGAAATTTATCCCCGAAACCATGCTCCACGCCTCGAGTGCCGTGGCCGCGAGCACCTGTTCATCCGCATCAAGGGAAGAGTAATTGACGGTGAGCGTGCCGCCCGGAATCACATTGAAATGGTGGGGGATGGAGGGTGGGGTGTCATTCGTCCAGTTCAGCGTTGTCAGTTCATAGGCGATCTGGTCATAGGTATAGGTCGGCATCGTCGCACTCGTTCCTCTATATTTCAAACGGGCAGGGGCCCCTACTGCGGCAGGCCGCCGTGGCGTGCCAAGGTCCTGCCCAGATGGGTGAAGGAGGTCACATTCGTCTCGCTGTCCATCGTGCTGCCTTCAATCAACGGACCGCTTTGCACGGGGGTGGGTTTTCCCACCCCCAAGCGCTGCCAGTCCAGCCTTCCGTTAATGAAATGGCGCCCCTTTGTGGCAAGGTTAAGGCGAATATGCAGCCCGTTTTCGGTTCCGAAATCATTGGATTTGCGGATCACGGGCTTCTCGCCGCGCAGTTGCACCAGCTCTGCCGCCAAGGCTTCGCAGGCGGCATTGCGGAAATCCTCGGCCACACCGGATTGCGGCGGACAATACAGGTAGATCCCCCTCATTCCGGCAACTCCTTCACGCGACATGGCTCCGAGGCCCAGGGCACAAAGTCCCAGCACGAAAATTCTGCGCCTGCACACAATGCAGATCCTCCCATCCTGTATTGCGTCCATGCCTTAACCTTTGCATGCGGCGTGGCAAGAGGCATGAGGGTTCGGCTCGCGACAAGGGCGGAAAATCGCCGCTCCGGCAAATATTCTGATAAGAAATGTTATGTAAACAGACCGAGATTCCTCCGGCGGCAAAACATTGACAAGCGCGCACCGGCAGGTCATCCACCACGGCGGGTGATTGGCGCTTTCAGTGGAGTGGCTTATGCGTATTGCGATGATCGGCACGGGGTATGTGGGGCTGGTTTCGGGGGTGTGTTTCTCCGATTTCGGCCATGAGGTGATCTGTGTCGACAAGGATCCGGCCAAGATCGGGATGCTCGAGCGCGGCGAGGTGCCGATCTACGAGCCGGGGCTCGAGGATCTGATGAAGCGCAACGTGGAGGCCGGGCGGCTTTCCTTCACCGGCGATCTCGCCCGGGCCGTGGATGGCGCGGATGCGGTGTTCATCGCCGTTGGCACGCCCACGCGCCGGGGCGACGGCCACGCCGATCTCACCTATGTGATGGCGGCGGCCGAGGAAATCGCGCGCACGCTCACGGGCCATGCGGTGGTGGTCACCAAATCCACGGTGCCGGTGGGCACCAACCGGCGCGTGGCCGAGGCGATCCGCGCGGCCAACCCGGAGGCCGATTTCGATGTGGCCTCGAACCCGGAATTCCTGCGCGAGGGCGCGGCGATCGATGATTTCATGCGCCCCGATCGGGTGGTTGTCGGGGTGGAAAGCGATCGCGCGCGCAAGGTGATGGAGGAAATCTACCGCCCGCTTTATTTGCGCGATTTCCCGATCATCATCACCGATCTCGAAAGCGCCGAGATGATCAAATACGCGGCCAATGCCTTTCTGGCCACCAAGATCACCTTCATCAACGAGATCGCCGCCCTGTGCGAGCGGGTGGGCGCGGATGTGAAGCAGGTTTCCAAGGGCATGGGGCTTGATGGCCGCATCGGCAACAAGTTCCTGCACGCAGGCCCTGGCTATGGCGGCTCGTGCTTTCCGAAGGATACCAGCGCGCTGGCGCGTATCGGCCAGGAACACGCCACGCCGATGCAGATCACCGAAACCGTCATCAAGGTGAACGAGGAGGTGAAGCGGCGGATGATCGGGAAGATCACCGATCTGTGCGATGGTTCGGTCAACGGCAGGACGATCGCCATCCTCGGCGTCACCTTCAAGCCCAACACGGATGACATGCGCGAGGCCCCCTCGCTCACCATCGTGCCGGCGCTTGTCGGCAACGGCGCGCGGGTGCGGGTAGTGGATCCGCAGGGGCGGCGCGAGGGCGAGGCGCTGCTGCCGGGCGTGGAGTGGATCGAGGATGCCTACAAGGCCGTTGAGGGCGCCGATGCGGTGGTGCTGCTGACGGAATGGAACGAGTTCCGCGCCCTTGATCTGGCGCGCATGGCGGGAGCGATGAAAACCCCGCGCATGGCCGATCTTCGCAACATCTACAGCGCCGTGGATGCCCGCGCCGCCGGGTTCGAGGCCTATGTGGGCGTGGGCCGCTAGGCGGGCAGATTTCGAGGCAGGAGGCACGGACCCACCCTCGGCGCCGCGCAAAAGAAAAAGCCCCGGAATTTCCCGGGGCTTCGCTTTGTGTAACTTGTCTGGCTCAGGCCTTGCGCTTGCGCTTCAGGGCGCCGAGGGCGCCGAGGCCGCCGAGCAGCAGAAGGCCACCCGCCGGAAGCGGAACCGGCGGCGGATTGTCGTTGGGATCGTCGTTCACGGTGAGCGACGAGATGTAGAACTGGTTCCCGTCCGCAGCAGTGCCGACGTAGTTGAACACGAAATCGGTAACCAATCCGGTGTCGGCTTTCAGATTCCAGAGGTTGATCAGGCCGTTCATGGCGCTGTAGACCGTGCCGTTGATTTCCACATCTCCGTCAAGCAGGAAGTGATCGGCATCACGCAGAATCATCTCGGAGATGAACACCGTCTTGTCGAAAATCAAGCTGAGCGTTTCGCCGAAGGTGACGTTGTCGTCACCCGGCTCACCGCCGCCCGGCACGCTGCTGCATTTGCTGACCCCGCTGGGCCAGAAGCCCGAATGGCACACGCCAAGGCCGGCAGGGCGCCCGCCGCTCGTGCTGTCCATGAAAGCATGGGCATCGCTGCTGACATAGGTGCCAATGGCCTTGAGGGTGATGCCGTTATCGGTGACGGTGCCGCCGGTCACCTGAGTCCAGCTGCCTTCCCGGCCGCCGTGTGAGCCGGCATAGGCATCGGCCATGGCCGCAAAATCGAATGAAGCCGTTGCGGCAATACCCGCTCCCGGCGCAAAAGATGCAAGCCCGAGCAGGGCCGCCCCCAAAATGGATTTCCTGATCATGTTCATACTCCCGTTACCCGAACAAGTTCCCATACGTAATCACGGATTATTATACCTGAGCCCACATTTTGCCACAATTGCCTAAAATTCGGCTAAATGCAGTAAATGAAGAAAATATGCAACCCGTGGGCGATTGGCCGTCAGGATGCTATCCTTATTGCAGTATTCGGACATATTCCCGGTTTCGCGCACATGGCGCCGCTGGAGGGCCGAATCAATGATCCGGGGCGCGGCGGCGCGCGGGCCGGTCCGGGCGGCACGAACGGTTTGAATCCTGCCCCGGTTGCCGTTAGGCCATGTTGCCGATGGACAAAGCCCTTTTCTCCGAGGTTATCGCCTGTGCGCTCGAACGATGGTCTCCCCGCATCGGGGATCCGACGATCATGGGCTGGGTTACGGTGGCGGCCTATGCGCTGTGCGCGCTGATGGCCGGCGCGGTGGCGTGGCGCGCGCCCTTCCCCCGCGCGACCTTCCGCCGCGAGCGGATGTTCTGGGCCGGCCTCGCGCTGCTGATGGGATTTCTGGCCGTCAACAAGCAGCTCGATCTGCAATCCTTCCTGACCGCTCTCGGCCGCTGCGAAGCCAGACTGCAGGGCTGGTATGAAGCCCGCCGCCCGGTGCAGCGCGAATTCATCATCCTGCTGCTGGCCCTCACGATGCTCGGGGGCGCGGCTCTGACATGGGTGATGCGCCACACACTGAGGCGCATCTGGCCGGCGCTCATCGGACTGGTGCTGGTGGCGGGATACGTGCTGGTGCGCGCCGTGAGCTTCCATCACATGGATGCGCTGATCAACACCCGGCTGCTGGACGTGCGGCTCAATTGGGCGTTCGAGCTCTCGGGCCTCGCGCTGATCCTCTGGGGCGCGCGGCGGATGCTGCGCAGCCCCGGGCCCTGATCC
>JALVEX010000077.1 GCA_027030435.1 Paracoccaceae bacterium | reverse complement strand
GCCATCATCGGCGAGAGCTTTCAGATTGCGCCTGATGTAATCGCCGCCGACCATGTCGAGGATAACATCGGCGCCGCCCTCGGGGAGCAGCACTTCGGTGAAATCCTCTTCCCGGTAGTTGATCGCACGCTCCGCACCGAGATCTTCGCACACCCGGCATTTGCGGGGCGTGCTGGCTGTGGCAAACACGCGCGCGCCAAAGGCTCGGGCAAGCTGGATGGCGGTGGTGCCGATCCCCGAACTGCCGCCGTGAACGAGAAAACGCTCGCCGGCGCGCAGCCCGGCGCGCATGAATATGTTGGACCATACGGTGAAGAAGGTTTCCGGCAGGCAGGCCGCGTAGCGAAGCCCGAGCCCCTCGGGCACGGGCAGGGCGTGATCGGCGTTGCAGATGGCGTATTCGGCATATCCCCCGCCCGGCAGGAGTGCGCAGACCTGATCGCCAACGCGCCAGCGATGCACCCCTTCCCCGATCGCCACGATCTCGCCCGCGCCCTCGAGCCCCGGGATCGGGCTTGCACCCTTCGGGGGAGCGTATTTTCCCGCCCGTTGCAGCGCATCGGGGCGGTTGACCCCGGCATATGCCAGGCGGATCAGAATTTCCCCGTATCCAGGGCGGGGCAGGGGCATGCGCACCGGCACAAGCACATCCGGACCGCCGGGCGCGCTGATCTCGATGGCAATCATGTCATCCGGGAGCGCCTGGCTCGCGATCATTCGTTTTTCTCCATCTCCTGCCAATATCCGGGAAGATCAGCCGCCGGCGTGCTCCGGGGCGCATGGATATGGCTCAGGATTGCGGCGACCGGCCCTTGCAGAAAGGGCTTCGCAAGGGGGCTTTCGCGCAGCTTCGCCTTCACCTTCTCAAAACGCATGACATCCTCGATCCGCCGATCAAGGAAATCCCATGTGGCTGCGTTTCCGGGGCTTTCGTCTCCCAGCCAGTAGAGGAAGGTGGCAGAATGGACGGCCGCCAGCGTGGCGCGTTTGGAATACCAGTTGATATCATCGGAGGTATCGCCGAGGAGACGCCAGATCAGATCCGCCGTCTCCCAGATCAGGCGCGCGCCTTCGGCTGCATTGTGCGGCAGGGCGAAATGGGCCGCGGCGCGGCGCGCGGCCTCGCGATCTCCGATCAGCTCGATGCGCTTGCGCTCCAGCCCCATGATGCGATCGCGATAGCGCCCGCCGGGCGCGCCATTGGCTTCCACCCATTCCTCGAGCGCGCGATCGCCGCGCTTGTGAAAGGCCGCTGCCAGATCATGCGCCCCGCGCGGGCAGCATGCCCGGGCGAGGTCGGGATCCGTGCCGGTATCGCGGATCGCGGCGCGAAACGCGCTTTCGCTCCAGCCGTCAAACACCACATGCGGCAGGATCGCATCGAGAAGCTCATCCTTCGCCCGCTCCGGTGAAACTCCCTCTTTCATCTTCGCATTCCCTCTTGCAGCGCGGCCTCTGGACTCGCGCATTACCCTTTGCTATAGGGCAGCTTCCTGCAACCTTTTGCAACTCTAACCTAGAAAGGTGGTGACAACCACATGCAGGTAAGTGTTCGTGACAACAACGTCGATCAGGCGCTTCGTGCCCTGAAGAAAAAGCTGCAGCGCGAAGGTGTGTTTCGTGAGATGAAGCTTCGTCAGGCTTACGAAAAACCTTCGGAGAAGCGCGCACGCCAGAGGGCCGAGGCGATCCGTCGAGCCCGCAAGCTGGCGCGCAAGAAGGCGCAGCGCGAGGGGCTTCTCTGAAGCATCCCGACACGAACCAAGGCTCAGGCCTTGAAACGACCCCCGGGCAAGCCTCGGGGGTTTGTTTTTGCGCGCCTTACACCGGCAGGGCGGTTGTCTTGAAAACGGTCCTGAGGGCAAAGCTCGAGTGCATCTGCGCCACGCCGGGAAGGCGGGCGAGATAGCGGCGGTGGATGCGGGCGAAATGCTCGGTATCGAAGGCCACCACCTTCAGGAGATAATCCGCCGTGCCGGCCATCAGGTGGCATTCAAGCACATCGGGGATCTTCGCCACCTCGCGCTCGAATGATTCGAGCACCTCATCTGCCTGCGCGGAAAGCGTAATCTCGACGAAAACGGTGGTGGGCCGGCCGACAAGCCGGGGGTCGAGAAGCGCCACGTAATCCCTGATATATCCCCGCGCCTCCAGCTGCTGCACGCGGCGGTGGCAGGCCGAGGGCGATAGATTGATGCGCTCGGAAAGCTCGGCATTGGAGATCCGGCCATGCTTCTGCAGAACGGAGAGGATTCGGCGGTCTGTTTCGTCCAGATCATTCATAGGCGTGTATTCTTCTTCTATATCATGGATTACTCGTAAAATATTCGATCTTTATCCTATACACACGCTGATCTTTCAAAGCAATTGCTCGCTGCCTGCGGCAACCTGTTTCCAGACCGATGAAAGGGAGGAAACGGAGCATGAAGATCGGATGTCCGAAAGAGATCAAGCCGCAGGAATACCGTGTGGGCCTCACACCCAACGCGGCGCGCGAGGCGGTGAAGCATGGCCATGAGGTCATGATCGAGAACGGCGCGGGCGAAGGAGCTGGCTTTCCTGATGCCGATTACGAGGCCGCAGGCGCCCGGATCGGCAAATCCGCACCGGAAATTTTCGAATGGGCCGAGATGATCGTGAAGGTGAAGGAGCCCCAGCCGGAAGAGCGCAAGATGCTGCGCGAAGGCCAGGTGCTCTTCACCTATCTGCACCTTGCGCCCGACCCGGAGCAGACCCGCGATCTCCTGGAGAGCGGGGTAACGGCCATCGCCTATGAAACCGTGACCGCCCCGGATGGCTCTCTTCCGCTCCTGGCCCCGATGAGCGAGGTGGCCGGCCGCCTTGCGCCCCAGGTGGGGGCCTGGACGCTCCAGAAAGCCAATGGCGGGCGCGGGGTGCTGATGGGCGGCGTGCCGGGCGTGGGGCCGGCGCGGGTGGTGGTGATCGGTGGCGGGGTGGTGGGCACGCATGCCGCACGCATCGCCGCCGGCATGGGCGCGGATGTGACGGTACTAGATCGCTCGCTCAAGCGCCTGCGCTATCTGGATGACACCTTCTCCGGCCTGTTCAAGACAGCCTATGCCTCCGAAGGAAACACAAGGGAACTCGTGCGCGAAGCCGATATGGTAATCGGCGCCGTGCTGATCCCCGGCGCGGCGGCGCCAAAGCTCGTGAGCAGAGCAGATCTTTCGGAAATGAAGCCCGGTGCGGCGCTTGTAGATGTGGCCATCGATCAGGGCGGGTGCTTTGAAACATCGCGCCCCACGACCCACCAGGATCCGATTTTCGAGGTGGACGGCATCATGCATTATTGCGTCGCCAACATGCCCGGCGCGGTGCCGCGCACCTCCACGATCGCGCTTTCAAACGCGACAATGCCCTACATGCTCGCCCTGGCCGACAAGGGCTGGCGCAAGGCCTGCGAGGATGATCCCCATCTTCTGGACGGCCTCAATACCCATGCCGGCCATCTTACCAATTACGCGGTGGGCAAAGCCTTGGGAATTGATGTGCTTTCACCAACACTGGCCCTGAAGCAATAGCCCCCCGCAAAAGAAAAGGCCCGCGCTGATCGCACGGGCCTTTCGCATTTTTGCCTGTTGCCGATTACTTCTTCAGCGCGTCGCGAATTTCCTTCAGAAGATCGATCTCGCTCGGGCCGGGATCCTCGGCCGGCGCTTCCTCTTCTTCTTCCTTCTTCATGTTGTTCACCGCTTTCACAAGCAGGAACACCACGAAGGCAATGATCAGGAAATTGATGATCGCCATGATGAACTTGCCATAGGCAAATACGGCCGCATCTTCGCCTTCGCCCAGCTTCACGCCGAGATTCGAGAAATCGATCCCGCCCATGAAGAGGCTTATGAGCGGATTGATCAGATCATTCACCAGCGATCCCACGATCGCCGTGAAGGCGGCGCCGATGATGATGCCGACGGCCATGTCCATCACATTGCCCTTGGCAATGAAATCCTTGAACTCCTTGAGCATTTTCTGTCCCCACAATTTACGTCGAACCGGGCATTTTTCGCCCGGTTCTGATCCATATCATATGTTTACGCAATTTTTCCGGCATATCTGGGGGGAAAGAAGATTATCCGTTCCCATGTCGCCATGAGGTAACAGATGGAAAAGCTCGATGATTTCCCCATCACCCGCAAGTGGAAGCCGGCGGATCCTTCCGTGATCCAGCTCTATTCCGCGCCCACGCCAAATGGCGTGAAGATCTCGATCGCCCTTGAGGAGATGGGGCTGCCCTATGAGGCGCATCTTGTTTCGCTCGAGAAGGGCGAGCAGCACAGCCCCGAATTCCTTTCCCTGAACCCGAACGGCAAGATCCCGGCGATCCTGGATCCTGACGGGCCAAATGGTGTGCCGCTGGGGCTGTTCGAATCCGGCGCGATCCTCATCTACCTGGCGGAAAAGACCGGGAAATTTCTGCCGGAAGATCCGGCCAGGCGCTATGAAACCATCGAATGGCTGATGTTCCAGATCGGCAATATCGGCCCGCTGTTCGGGCAGATGGCATGGTTCCTGCACCAGGGCGGGAAGGAGATCGAGGACCCCCGCCCCCGCGAAAGATACGTGAGGGAAACGGCGCGCCTCCTGCGCGTGCTCGAACAGCGCCTTGAAGGCCGCGAATGGGTGATGGGGAATGAATATACCATCGCCGACATGGCCATCGCGCCCTGGCTTCGCCCCGTTATTCGCATCCCCAGTGCGAGCGATCTCGTGGGCTGGAAGGAGCTTTCAAACGTGCCGGCCTATCTTGAGCGCTTCCTTG
>JALVEX010000076.1 GCA_027030435.1 Paracoccaceae bacterium | reverse complement strand
CGAAGGCACCGGTGACGTTGTGGCACTCCACCACCTCGGGGAAAAGCGCCACCGCGCGCTCGAAGCCTTCCTGCGCCGCCTTGGTGTGCTCGCCAAGGCCGACGGTGACATAGGCAAGAAAGCCCCGCCCCGTCGCCGCGCGATCGAGCACCGCGCGATAGCCCCGGATGACGCCCGCGCGCTCGAGCTCCTGCACCCGGCGCAGGGTGGCCGAGGGCGAAAGCCCCACCCGCGCGGCGAGCGCGGTGTTGGGCTGGCGGGCATCGCGGGAAAGCTCCTGCAATATCCTTGCGCTTATTTCATCGATCTTCGCCATTCGTTGCGGATTTTGCCGAAAACCGCGCAACAACACAATCCCCTTGTGCCGATTTCGTGATTGCATGAGGGCATGGATACGAGCCTTCTCCCCGCCCTGGCGCTCTTTGCCCTCGCAAGCTCGATCACGCCGGGGCCGAACAACATGATGCTGCTGGCCTCGGGCGCCAATTTCGGCTTTCGCCGCACCCTTCCCCACATGCTGGGCGTGGCGATCGGCTTCACGCTGATGATCCTTCTCGTGGGGCTCGGGCTGATGCAGGTGCTGGAGATGTATCCGGCCTTCGCGATGGTGCTGAAGGGTGCGGCGCTTCTCTATCTGATGTGGCTGGCGGTGAAGATCGCGCGGGCCGGGGCACCGGCGGGCGCAGGGGATGGCGCGCAGAAGGCACGCCCCCTCACCTTCCTGCAGGCGGCGGGCTTCCAGTGGCTGAACCCGAAGGCCTGGGGCATGGCGCTGAGCGCGCTTGCCGTCTATGCGCCGGGGCATGATCTGGCGGCCACGGCGGCGGTGGCGGCGGTGTTCGGCGCGGTCAATCTGCCCTGCATCAGCGTCTGGACGGCGCTCGGGCAGAACATCCGCCGCCTGCTCGCCACGCCCGCGCGCCTGCGCGCCTTCAACATCGCCATGGCGCTCCTGCTCGTGGCCTCCACCCTGCCGGCGATCCTTGCCTGATCCTGCCGGGCTGCGCGCTCACCCGGAGATCAGCACCTCCGCGGCCGCGGCGCGCACCGCGCGCGTGAGGGGCGAAAGCGCCTTGCGCGCGACGCGGTTGAACTGCCAGAAAAGCGGCACCTCCAGCACCGGATCGGTTCCGATCGCCACCAGCCGCCCGGCCTCGAGATGGGCGCGCACCAGCGGCTCGGGGTTGAGCCCCCAGCCAAGACCGGCGCGCGCCGCTTCCACGAATCCGTGCGACGAGGGCAGGAGATGGCCCGCGAGATGCACCGGCGCGCCCGCCTCGCGCGCCGCCCAGGCCGCCTGAAGGCGATCCTTGCGGCTGTAGATCAGCGCCGGCGCCGCCGTCAGCGCCGCCTGTGTCACTCCCTCGGCAAACCACCGCGCGGCGAATTCCGGGCTGGCGGTGGCGATGTAGCGCAGGCGCCCGAGCGCGATCAGATCGCAGCCCTGCACCGGCGCGCCATCGGATGTGACGGCCCCGAGCACCTCGCCCCGGCGCAGCCAGTCGGCGCTGAAATCCTGATCGTCGATGGTGATCTCGAAATCCACCCCCTCAACCCGCGCCATGGCGGAGATGAACCAGGTGGCGAGGCTGTCGGCATTGACGGCAAGCGGGATCACCGCCGCCCGCCCCGCATGCGGCGCCGGCCGCGCCCCGAGATCCTCCGCCAAGATCTGCCCCAGCAGGCTGACCTCGTTGAAATGGCGGTAAAGCCGAAGGCCCGGCGCGGTGGGGCGCACGGGGTGGGAGCGGATCAGAAGCACGGTGCCGAGGCGTTCCTCAAGCTGGCGGATGCGCTGGGAAACGGCCGAAGGCGTGATCCCGAGCGCGCCGGCGGCGGCCTCGAAACTGCCGAGCCGGATCACGGCGGCAAGGGCGGCAAGGCGGGGGTCGTCAAACATGAATATTCCTAAACTGAATGCAATAACATTAATTTGCATGATCTCAAGCCCGTGACTATCCCCGAAATGCATGGCGGCAGCGAAAGGGGGCGCATATGCAGGAACTCATGGCCGGTTTCGGCCTCGGCCTCGGGCTGATCGCGGCGATCGGGGCGCAGAACGCCTTCGTGCTGCGCCAAGGAATCCGGCGCGAACATGTGCTGGCCGTCTGCCTCGTGTGCATCCTCTCCGATGCGCTGCTGATCTCGGCCGGGGTGGCGGGTTTCACCATTGCCGCCGAGGCCCTGCCCTGGCTTGCGCGGCTGTTTCGCCTCGGGGGGGCGGCCTTCCTCATCCTCTACGGCCTGCAAAGCGCGCGCGCCGCCCTGCGCGGCGGGGCGGCGCTGGTTGCCGGCGAAGGCACCGCGAAGAGCCGGCGCAGGGCCATCCTCACCGCGCTCGCCTTCACCTGGCTCAATCCCCATGTGTATCTCGATACGCTGGTGCTGCTCGGCGCCATCGCCTCGGGCTACGAAAACCGCGCCGCCTTCGCGCTCGGCGCCATCGCAGCCTCCGCCAGCTTCTTCCTCGCGCTGGGGTTTGGCGCGCGCCTCCTTGCTCCCCTCTTCGCCCGCCCCGCCGCCTGGCGGGTGCTCGACGGGCTGGTGGCGCTCACCATGTGGGCCATCGCGGCGAGCCTGCTTCTCACGGGCGGCGGCTGACGACCGACGCCCCGGTATCTTCCGGCGCCGCTTTTCCACCACGCAACGCCTCCGAAGAAAATTTCGCCCCGTGCCGGGATCTCTTGACAATTGTCAAGGATGGCGCGTGACGGGGGGCAGATGGTCGCCCGCGAAGTCAGCGGAAAGCCAATGCGATTCCATCATCAGAAACAACGCCCTGCCCCGATTGCCCGCCGCCGCGGGCAGATGGGCTGGCTGCGCCTGATGCTGATGGTGCTCTATGCCTTTTCGCTGGCTCTTCCCCACCCCGCCGAGGCCACGGGCGCGCGCGGCGATCTGATCGAGATCTGCGGCGGCGAGAACGGCACCTATTTCATCCGCGCGGATGACGGCGAGCCGGTGGGGCCGGAAAATCCCGCGGATCAACGCAACCATGGCTGCGATTGCGGCGATTGCTGCGGCTGCTGCCTGCCGGGCGCCGGCAGGCTCGCGGCCGTGCTCCCGGCCGGCCCGATCGGGGGTATCCACCCGGCGGCGCTGCGCTTCTGGCGGGCGGAATTCCACCCGGCTCCGGCCCTTGCGCGCCCAGTGCGATACCGCCCCGCTGTCCGGGGTCCTCCATGCTTCAACCTGAAAGAGAGTGAATACATGCTCCACGAAAACGAAGCGGCGCAAGCCGCCGGCAGGCCGTACATGGCCTGCGAAAGGAGCGGCCGATGGATCTGATCCGCATGCGCCGCCCGATGATCGCCCCGGCTGCCCGGCTGCTGGCGATCTCCCTCCTCGCACTCCTGCTTTCCCTCTCGCCCGGCGCGGGCGAGGCGAAAACGGTCCTTGAAAGATTCCTGCCAAAGGTGCCGCCGGGCCAACTTGTGGAGGGGGCGGAGGCTTACGGCGAGCCCCTGCCCGATCTCCCGGTGGCGCCGGTGCTGAAGGATGGCGAAACCATCGGCTATGCCTTCATCACCTCGGATTTCGTCGGCACGGCGGGCTATTCGGGCAAGCCGATCCATGTGATGGTGGCGCTTGGCAAGGATGGCAAGATCCTCGGGGCCGAGCTGGTCAAGCACCACGAGCCGATCGTGCTGATCGGCATCCCCAACAGCAAGATCAAGGCGCTGACGGAAAGCTACCGCGGGCTTGATATCGTCAAGGAGGCGGCGGCCGGGGGCTCGGCGCATGATGTCAACATCATCTCGGGCGCCACCGTCACCATCATGATCATCGACGATTCCATCGTGCGCTCCAGCATCAAGGTGGCGCGCGCGCTCGGCCTTGGCGGGCTGGCGAAGGAAGCCGCCGATGCGGGGCCGAAATGGCGGGTCAACACCGAGGATCGCGAGATCCGCGACTGGTTCGATCTGACGGGCGACGGCAGCGTGCGCCGCCTCACCCTCGATATCGGGCAGGTCAACCAGGCCTTCCGCGATCTGGGCGATCCGCGGGTGCTGAAGCATGAGGAAAAGGGCGATCCGGGCGAAACCTTCATCGATCTCTACATGGCGCCGGTTTCGGTGCCGGGGATCGGCCTCAGCCTACTTGGCGAAAACGAATACCGCAATCTCGAAAACTGGCTCGAAGAGGGCGATCAGGCCATCATGCTTGCGGCGCGCGGGCGGTTTTCCTTCAAGGGTTCGGGCTATGTGCGCGGCGGCATCTTCGATCGCATCCAGCTCATCCAGGGCGATGTATCGGTGCGCTTTCGCGATCACGATCACAAGCGCCTCGGGCGGGTGGCCGCCGACGGCGCGCCCAAATTCGACGAGGTGGACGAATTCCGCATTCCCGCCGATTCCGGCTTTGACATCACCAAGCCCTTCCGCCTGCAGCTGCTGGTGAACCGCCCCGTGGGGCCGGTGGAGAAAACCTTCCTCACCTGGGATCTGAACTACCGCCTGCCCGAGCGCTATCTGGTGGAGGTCGTCGCGCCGAAGCCGGCGGGCGCAGCGGCCGCGCAGGCCACCCTGGCGGCGGCCGAGGCGGCGCATGGCGATGAGGGCAGCGCGCGGGCGAAGCTGTGGAAGAAGGTCTGGCACGCAAAGCGGGCCGAGATCGCGATCCTCGTTGCGATGCTGACGATCCTGACGGGCGTGTTCTTCTTCCAGGTGCAGGTGACCCGCCACAAGCGCGCCTTCTGGTGGTTCCGCATGGGCTTCCTCGCGGTCACGCTCGTCTTCCTCGGCTGGATGGAGAACGCCCAGCTTTCGATCGTCAACCTGATGGCGCTTCTGGCCAGCCTGCGCGAGGGGTT
>JALVEX010000075.1 GCA_027030435.1 Paracoccaceae bacterium | reverse complement strand
GAATGGACGGATTGCGGCAATCCCCTCGCCGGCCATTACGACCCGCTCGAACGCCTCGCCTTCCTGCGCCGGACCTTCTTTTCAGATCCGCGCAGAAGCCTCGGCGCCGCGCCGCGGGCTGTCGAAAGCCAGGCCGAGGTGATGGGCGGCGCATTCTCCCCCTATGTGGAGAACACCCGCTTCATGCAGGGGGGCGTCATGTTCATCACCGCCCATGTGGTGGGCTCGAACAACAACCGCAGGCGCTTCCTCTCCGCCGCCACGCGCGAATACAAGGCCCGCGACCGCGCCAATATCGCCTGGCTCAAAGCGAGCTTCGCAAGGGCGCAAGCCAGGGGAGCAAAAGCGATCGTGCTCGCCCTTCAGGCCGACATGTTCAAGGAAAAATTCGATACACCCGGCCAGCCGGAGGCCTTCACCCTCACCTCCCCCTACCGCGATTTCGGCAATACCCTCAAACGCCTCGCCGCCCGCTTCGAACGCCCCGTTCTCCTGATCTATGGCGATAGCCACAGCTTCACGATCCACAGGCCCTTCCGCCGCGCGGCTCCGAATCTCACCGCGCTCCAGGTCTTCGGCGAGCGCGACATGCACGCCGTGCGCGTGATGGTCGATACCGAAGATCCCGCCGTCTTCGCCTTCGCCCCGCTCCTCAACCCGTCCATGCCCTGAGCCTCTCCCAGAGGCGGCCGCGGGCATCACATCATCATTGGTCCATAAATATCCCGGGGGCGGGGGGCGGGGCCGGAAGAAAGAGGGCAGCCCCCGCATCCCGCCCCCGCCGCATCCCGCGCCCGCCGCAGGCGATTACCCCCTTCACATCTCCTCCGATTCCCTCTATATGCGCGGCTTCACGCGGGCATACACCCTTGGAGGATGCCCGCCCCAACCAAGGAGAAAACCCATGGCCGGAAAGATCCCGGATCTGAAAGCCGAGGTACGCACGGGGACAGGCAAGGGGGCCGCCCGTCAGACACGCCGCGAAGGCTACGTACCCGGAGTTGTCTATGGCGGCGGCGAAGAGCCTCTGCCGGTGAAAATCCCTTTCAACCTGCTTTACAAATACCTGAAGGCGGGGCGCTTCCTTTCCACGCTGTTCAATCTCAAGGTCGATGGCCATGAGGATGTGCGCGTGGTCTGCCGCGATGTGCAGCGCCACCCGGTGAAGGATCTTCCCCTGCATCTCGATCTCTTCCGCCTCAAGCGCGACAGCAAGATCGATCTCGAAATCCACGTGGAATTCATCAACGAGGAAGAATCGCCCGGCATCAAGCGCGGCGGCGTTCTGACCGTGGTGCGCCCGGAGGTGGAGCTTGAGGTGACCGCCGGCAACATCCCCGAAAAGATCGTCGTCGATCTCGCGGGGCTCGATGTGGGCGATACCGTCACCATCTCGGACGTGGACCTGCCCGAAGGCGCAAGGCCCACGATCGACCGAGATTTCGTGATCGCCAACATCACCGCGCCTTCCGGCCTGCGCTCGGAAGAGGACGAGGCCGAGGAAGAGGCCGCCGTGGCAGAGGGCGAAGCCGCCGAGGAAGGTGGCGAGGAAAAGCCCGCCGAGGAGTGATCCTTCCGGCATCCGCCTCAGAAAGAACATGCTGCGCGGGGCCCTCGGGCCCCGCGTTTGCCTTTGCCCCCGCCGCACTCTAGATTTGCGCCGAAGGAAGGAGGCTTGCGATGAAGCTGTTTGTCGGCCTTGGAAATCCCGGGCCGAAATATACCCAGAACCGCCATAACGTGGGCTTCATGGCGGTTGACCGCATCCACGAGGATCACGGTTTTTCCCCGTGGCGCGGCAAGTTCCGGGGGCAGGTGAGCGAGGGGCGGCTCGGGGGCGAGAAGGTGATCCTGCTGAAGCCCGAAACCTACATGAATCTCTCGGGAGAGGCGGTGGGCGAGGCGATGCGCTTCTACAAGCTCTCGCCTGAGGATGTGGTGGTGTTTCACGACGAGCTCGATCTCGCGCCCGGCAAGGTCCGGGTGAAGAAGGGCGGCGGGCACGCGGGGCACAACGGCCTGCGCTCCATTCACCAGCATATCGGCCCCGATTACACCCGCGTGCGCATCGGCATCGGCCACCCGGGGCACAGGGATCTGGTGGCGCGTTACGTGCTCCATGATTTCGCCCGCGCAGATCAGGAATGGCTCGATGATCTCCTGCGTGGCGTCAGCGAGGGCGCGCCCGATCTCGCGCGCGGCGATGGCGGGCGCTTCATGAATACGGTGGCGCTGCGGATGAACCCGCGCCCACAGCCGGGAAAATCCGGGGGGAAGCAGGCGCCGGGCATGCAAAAACCTCCCGCTGCCGCCCGCGATGGCAATGGCAGCGGCGATGACGTGCCCGACACCCGCAGCGCCCTCCAGAAGCTCGCCGATCGCTTCCGCTGAACGGGCGTACGCTTTAACATATTGTAATTACGCCATTTTTAACTTCCCTCCCCGCTCCCCGCTATCCGATAACAGCGCGCCGTTATTGTCTTGCAGGGCGATTGCTGCGCATATTCAGCCATGGCCCCGGCCAGAAGCAGTCCATTTGAACGGTTGATATTGAAGAGAAAGGAACGCCACCATGTCCATTTTCACAAGGATCGGAAAGACCCCGCGCATCGCCACCGCCGCCCTGCTGGCGGTTTTCGCCACCGGGATCGGCGCCGAGATCGCGGCCGCGGCCGAGATCAACTGCCCGCTCAGGCAGATCCGCCGCGAGGTCGTCACCCCGCTGCCCTCGGGCTGGTGGTATACGCCGATCATCAACAGCCTCACGGATACCCGCATCATCACCTTCGGTGATGGCAGCAAGGCGCTCCAGTGCATCTACGGCCCCGCCGGCACCATCATGCGCAAGCCCCCGCGCGGCCAGACATGCACCGCACGCCGGGGCGGCTTCACCTGCCGGGGCGGCAGCGGCAGCACGGTAAGACTGGTTTTCTCCGGCCGCCAGCGCATCAAGCAGACATACGCCGTCGATTTCGATCGCAACAGCCGCAACAGCCGCGATTCCGATCTGTGGTTCGAAGCCGAAGACAGGGATCTTTACTATCTTGTTCCCCAGAACGGGGCGATGATCTCCGTGGGCAATCGATCGAACCGGGGCCATGCGGGCTGCGCGCGCGCCCGTTTCACCCGCAATCGGGTCTCCCTGCGCGATGTGCCGGCCGGTTCCTACGTCTGCTACAAGACAAACGAAGGGAGCATCGGCCAGTTCAGGATGAACGGCATCACGAGGGGCGTCCCGAAATATATTGATCTCAGCTACACCACCTGGCGCTGACCTCCCCCGCGCCAGAAACGGCCCCCGCCCCGTTACAGGGGCGGGGTTTTTTCACCACCCGCCGATTTCCGTATCTCTGTATTAACGAAACCAATACTGAGCAAAATCAATAATCCGCTTTGCGAGCTCCTGGATTTCCGGGCCCTTGTCGACAAGGTATATAAACATACCAGTTCCGGTCGAAGCCCCAAAGGCTTTTGCGCCTGACATCAAGGCCGTATTAGAAAGTCTTGCTCCATAAGCCAGTATATTCTTTATCGCCTCAAGTATTTCCCTCCCGGCTTTGTTCAGCACAGAAGCCGATGGCATCAGTTTTGAAAGCTCTCCCTCGGCCTCACCTAATGCCTCCCAGACAATCTCAGCTTCTGTGCCGATGGCCCTCAGGGTATGTTCATCAATTTCCTGCGGCGGATTATTGTGCCCTATCGTTGGCCGTTCATTCTGACCACAGAAAGCAAGTTCACCGCGTAATGCCTGAACTTCACGCAGCAAACGGTATTTCTCGATTATCCTGCTGATAACGATATCAAGATGATCCGGCCCCCGCTCCCATTCTTCATCCGGTATCAGGGTAATTTCATGTATCACCTCCCAATCCTGCTCACGCCCCTCCAGCACATTCTCATACCAGTCTGTCCAGAAAGGTGAATTCCACGAATGGCCGGCTTTCAGCTCTTTCCAAGAATTACTTATGATGCCTTGTGTTGCTTCCGTATGAACAAGCCATAGCGGTCGCCCTTTCAGACTTCCCGAAGCATCCAGTTCCTTGCAATCTGCGATGACATTCGCCAATAGGGCGTCATTCAAGCCATCGGTAGATCCTCCATCCATTGCAATGTAATGGCCAATGGTTCCAATTACTGTACTGGCAATATCCGTGCTCTCGCCATAAGCCAGCGAAAGCGCGCTTGTCGCCGATGCTCCTGCACAATCAATATCCGAAGAAATTTCATCGCCCGGAGAGCCAGCATCGGAAGCCAGTTTCATCATAAAATATGCATTCACGGATGCTGTCTTTCGAAGATGCCGCCTCGCTGTCAGTTCGATCTTCGGATCAGATGTCGTGCCAAACAAGGAACATAGCAGATGGGCACGCAGGACATGCAGGCATTTTGCAGGCACCTTCTCGCCTCTGTTGGCCTTGATGGCCTTTGACGCATACATCCAATATACCGGCAAAACCCGCATCGCTGCACGATGTGCGATTAAGGAGGCGAATTCATGCCTGTACACCTCATGAATGTTCTCAAGCCATTCCCTGAGATCTTGTCTGCCCGTATTCGCGCCTCCGATATTCATGTGGGCAATATTGGATCAGCAAAAGCTGCCCGGCAAGCCATCTCAACATGACACAAGAATATATCGAACTTGCCATATCCTAATCCCTGCCCGCCTCCAGCAGCTTTTCATCCATCAGATCCTCGATGAAGAGGCTCAGAAGCTGGGGGCGGCCGTTGACGCCGGCCTTGCGGTAGATGGCGTTGGTCTGGGCCTTGACCGTGCCTTCGGAGGTGTTGCGCAGATCCGCGATTTCGGCGGTGGAAAGCCCCTTGATCGCGAAAAGCG
>JALVEX010000074.1 GCA_027030435.1 Paracoccaceae bacterium | reverse complement strand
GAAATGCGCTTCATCGATACCAATGACGCCGCCCGGGCCACGCTCGGGATACGCAAGGGGGCGCCCCTCTCCGATCTGCCCGTCAATGCCGAGGATCTCGAGGCGCTGCGCGAAAAGCTCGGCCTCATGCTCATGAAGAATTCCGATGAAACCGCCATCTTCCGGGCGCGCATGTGCGGCGAGAACAGGGTGATCGTGCTGCATCTGCGCAGCCTGCACCCGAAGGATGGCGCCCCGGTGGTGATCGCCGTCACCACCGAACTGAAATGGCCCGAGAGGCTGGATGAAACCCTGCGCGCCGCCTTCGGCCTCACCCAGGCGGAAACCGACATCATCCGCGCCCTGACCGAATGCAAGAGCCTGCGCGATATCGCCGAGGCCCGCGGCCGCTCCATCGAAACCGTGCGCGCGCAGATGCGCTCGATCCTCTCCAAGACGGAAACCCGATCGCAGACGGAGCTTGTCCGCCTGACCCTCTCGATGATGGAAATCACCAGCTACACCGAGGATCACGCGGCCCGCGCCACCCCCATGAGCGAAGGCTATGACCGCCTCTCGCCCCGCCCCTACCACCAGATCACCCAGGCCGATGGCAGGATCATGGAATACCTGCTGCTCGGCGCGCAAGGCGGCCGGCCCATCCTCTACATGCCGCTCGATTACGGCCTCACCCGCTGGCCGGCCTCCGCCGAAGAAAGGCTCGAGAGGGAAGGCCTCATGGTCATCGTGCCGATCCGGGCGGGATATGGCAATTCCACACCGCTGCCGAAGAAGGCATCCGTCGGCATGAGCGCGGCGCAGGATATCCTGCGGCTCCTCGATCACCTCGGGGTTTCGCGCTGCCCGGCAATCTCGCTTGGCTCCGACATCTACTACCTCGCCCACATGCACCGGCTCGACAGAAAGCGCCTCTCGGCCGTCATAGCCTGCGCCGGCACCTTCCCCCTCACCCGCTCCGAACAATACGAGCGGATGGGCAAATGGCACCGTTTCATCCTCGCTTCCGCCCGCTACACGCCGCATCTGCTGCCCTTCATGGTCAAGGCCGGGTTCTCGCTTGCCCGCCGCCTCGGCAAACGCGGCTTCGTGAATGCGGTATATGGCGGCTCGCCGGCGGATGTGGAAACCTTCTCCGATCCCGAGGTGTTCGAGGCCATGGTCTGCGGCTCCGAGGTCTGCCTTTCGGAAAAGCACAGCGCCCACAAGGCCTTTGCCCGCGAGGTCCACGAGCAGGAAACAACCGACTGGACCGCCCTTCTGAAAGGGTTCGAGGGGCAGGTGCCGCTCATCTACATGAACGGCCTGCAGGATCCCCAGGTGCCCCCCGAAAACCTGCGCGAATTCATGCGTGATTTTCCCTGGATCGAGTTCGAGGTGCATGAGGATTGCGGCCAGTTGCTTTTCTTCCGCAAATGGCCGGAGGTTCTTGATCGGGTGCGGCCATATCTCTGCTGAACACGGTTTCTTAACGCATCTGGGGTATGACGCCGGCGCGAGAATCACCCATGATGACAGACATGGAGCGGAGGATTGATCCCGCGCCATCCCGTGAGTGGCCCGGTTACCTGCAAATTCCGGGTAGGGTGAAGTGTATTGATACCGGCTTCGGCCGGATTTCGGAGCGGTTGGCAGGGTGGCAATGGCACAGTGTATTGAGTGTTAAACACCCCGGAGGCCGCTTCGCAATTCAACAACCGTCACTTTTCAAGTCGAAAGGGGGTCGCATCGCCCCCTTTCGGCCTTTCCGGGCTCAACCGCCTCCTTCCGGCCCCGCCGCCCCCGCCTGCTCTCCGGCGCCGAGCAGGGCCTCGGCGGCAGCCCGCGCCTCATCGCTGATCCGCTCGCCCGACAACATGCGGGCGATTTCATCCACCCGCGCCTCGTGATCGAGCGGCACGACCTTCGAGAGGGTCCGCCCCCCGATCACCGCCTTCTCGACCCGCCAGTGATGCGCCCCGCGCGCCGCCACCTGCGGCGAATGGGTGACCACAAGCACCTGCCCGCCCTTGGCCAGCGCCGCAAGCCGGCGGCCGACAGCATCCGCCGTGGCCCCGCCGACGCCGCGGTCGATCTCGTCGAAGATCATCGTCAGCCCACGTGATCGGCGCGTGAGGCAGACCTTGAGCGCCAGCAGAAAGCGTGAAAGTTCGCCGCCCGAGGCGATGCGGCTGAGCGGCCCGGAGGGCGCGCCGGGGTTGGTGGCCACGGTGAAGATCACCTCATCCGCGCCCTCGGGGCCGGGGGAGGCCGGTGTGATTTCGGTGCGAAAACGCGCGCTTTCGAGCTTCAGGGGCGCAAGCTCGCGCGCCATGGCGGCATCGAGCCGCGCGGCCGCATCGGCGCGGGATTTCGAGAGCGCCGCCCCCGCCTGCCGGTAGGCTTCGCGCGCGCCCTCGAGCGCCTTCGAAAGCGCCGCGATCCGCCCCGCGCCCTGATCGAGCGCCGCCAGCCGCGCGGCAAGCTCGCCGGCAAATTCGGCCAGATCGTCGGGCAGCACCCCGTGCTTGCGCGCCAGCCCGCGGATCGCGAACAATCGCTCCTCGACCTCCTCAAGCTCGCGCGGATCAAAGCGCATCGCCTCCAGCGCCCGCTCCACCTCCTGCTGCGCCTCGCCAAGCTCCGTGAGCGTGCGCCCGAGCGCCTCGATCGCCCCGTCAAGCCGCCCCTCGCCCCCCTGCGCCGCCGCGCCTTCGAGCCAGCGCATGGCATCGCCGATCATGCCCTCCGCACCCTCGCGCCCGAGCGCCTCGGCGGCCTTCGATACATCCTCCCCGATCCGCGCCCCGGCCCGCATCAGGCGGCGGCGGGCATCAAGCTCGGCCTCCTCCCCGGGTGCGGGCGAAAGCGCCTCCAGTTCTGCCACCGCATGGCGCAGGAATTCCTCCTCCTCGCGCGCCTTCGCCAGTGCCGCCTCCGCGGCATCAAGCGCAGCTTCGGCCTCCCTCTGCCGGCGCCAGGCGGCGCGCGTGGCGGCAAGGAGCGCCTCGTGGCCGGCGAATTCATCGAGCAGCCGGCGGTGGGCGCGCGGATCGAGAAGCCCGCGGTCATCCTGCTGGCCGTGCAGCTCCACGAGGGTTGCCGAAAGGGCGCGCAGCACCTCGCCCGAGCAGCGGCGATCGTTCACCCAGGCCGTCTTGCGCCCGTCGCGCCGGTTGATCCGGCGCAGCACAAGCTCATCCCCGCAAGGCAGGCCCGCTTCTTCAAGCACCGCGCGCGCGGGGTGATCGGGGGGGAGATCGAACCAGGCCGTGACCTCGCCCGTCTCCGCCCCCTCGCGCACCAGATCGGCGCGCCCGCGCCAGCCGAGCACGAAGCCGAGAGAATCGAGCAGGATGGATTTTCCGGCGCCGGTTTCGCCGGTGAGCACATTGAGGCCGGGCTGGAAATCGAGCGTCAGCCGATCGATGATCAGCATGTCCCGGATATCGAGGCCGCGGAGCACCTGTCCTCCTAACCGGCCCGTTTCAGAGCCATTCGCCCTTGATCATCTGCCTGTAGATCTTCGCAAGCCAGCCATTGCCGCGCGCTTCGGGCTTCAGCCCCTTGCCCTTCAGGAGATCGTAGCTGTCGCGATACCAGACGGAGCCGCCGAAATTGTAGCCCAGGATGGCGGCGGCGGTGCGGGCCTCGTCATCGAGTCCGAGGGCGAGATAGCTTTCCACCAGCCGGTGCAGGGCCTCGGGGGTGTGGCTGGTTGTCTGGAACTGCTCGACGACAACGCGGAAGCGGTTGATCGCGGCTGCATAATGGCCGTGCTTCAGGTAATAGCGCCCGATCTCCATTTCCTTGGCGGCGAGGTGATCGAAGGCGAGATCGAACTTCAGGATCGCGGAGCGGGCGTAATCGCTGTCGGGGTAGCGCTCGATCACCGTGCGCAGGGCCTGAAGCGCCTGAAAGGTGAGCCCCTGATCGCGGCCCACGAGATCGATCTGATCGTAATAGCTCAGCGCCAGCAGATACTGCGCATAGGCCGCATCCTCGTCGGCCGGGTAGAAATCGAGGAAACGCTGCGCCGCGGCGCGGGCGTTTTCGTAATCGCGCGCCTTGTGATAGGCGAAAGCCTGCATGATCAGGGCCCGCTTTGCCCACTCAGAATAGGGATAGAGCCGCTCCACTTCGGCGAAAAGCTCGGCCGCCTTGCCGGCCTTCTTCGGCGGCAGCGACTCAAGGCGCAGCTCTGCCTGCTGGTAGAGCTCCCGGGCGCTGTAGGCCTCGATCGGCTTTGCCTTCCGGCCCCGCTCACCGCCTCCACAGGCCGAAAGGAGCGCCAGCGCCAGCCCCATGCCGATCAGTTTCAAACCAAGCCTGCTGCGTCTCATCACCCGCTCACCCCGTTCGCCAGCGCGCCCTTTTCCTCTGAAGCAGGAGAGAGCACGCTTCACTTCGCTCTTTCCGCAGTTTCCTAGCACAGAAAAATCCGGGGCAAAACGCCTTTAAGGCGGTTTCTCGAAACTGTCGGATTTCAGGCAGGCTGGAAGAGATCCGCCATTTTCGCGCCCACGCCGGGCAGGCGCGCGGCCACATCCCCGCTGCATTCACGGAGGCGGAAGGCCGAAGGGGTGGCGAAAAGCTTGCGCAGCAGCTGGTTCGTGAGCGCATGGCCGGCGCGATGGCCGGTGTAGCGGCCGAGAATCGGCGCCCCGGCAAGCGCCAGATCGCCCATCGCATCGAGCATCTTGTGGCGCACCGCCTCATCGGCATGGCGCAGACCCTCGGGATTGAGCACCCGCGCCCCGTCCACGACGACCGCATTCTCGATGCTCCCCCCGAGCGCCAGGCCGCGGGCGCGCATCATCTCCACATCGCGCTGGAGACAGAAGGTGCGGCTGTCGCTGAGTTCGCGCACGAAGCTGCCGTTGGCCATGCTGAGCGCCTTTTGCTGGCGGCCGATGGCCGGGGCATCGAAATCGATATGGAAGGCGATGGAGAGCACCTCGCCGGGCTCGATCCGCGCCCAGGCCTCGCCCTTGCGCACCTCGACCCTTTCGAGAATCTCGAAGGCCCGCACGGGCGCGTCAAGGCGGCGCAGGCCGGTGGCAAGGATGCGGCGCACGAATTCCGCCGCGCTGCCGTCCATCACCGGCACTTCGGGGCCGTCGATCTCGATCAGCGCGTTATGGACGCCGCAGCCCGCGAGCGCGGCCATCACATGCTCTATCGTTTTCACGCTGGCACCGGAGGAATTGGCGATCTGGGTGCAGAGCGTCGCATCATCGACAGCATGCCAAAGGGCGGGGATCAGCGTATCGCCCTCGAGATCGGTGCGGCGAAACCAGATGCCGTAATGCGCCGAGGCGGGGTGGATCGTCATCCGCGCGGGGATGCCGGTATGAAGGCCGATGCCTTCGAAGCTTACGGGCGATTTGATCGTAGTCTGCACACGGACCTCCGGCCTTGTTGGCGCGGATTTGAGTTAATTCCCATCTTCCCGAAGCACAATTCAAACTTTGCAACGCGCTGAAACATGGCGCGCGGCAATGGGCGAAATCCTGCCAAGGCTGCAGGATTGCAAAGCCAGGTTATTGAAACAAAAAGAAAGATACGCGGACCATGCCGCGCATCTTCTGCTTCATTGTGAGTGCCTTGAGCGCGCTCAGTTCGCCTGCCGGCGCAAGAAGGCGGGGATCTCGATGCGCTCCTGCTCGGGATCGGCCCCGGCCTCCACATCCGCAGGCGCGCCGGTCTGTGCCGGCGGCTGGGGCGCCGCGGGGCGGGCCATTGTCGGCTGTTCGCGCGCCGGGCGCTCGGCGGCGGGCTCGGCGTGGCCCGTCATGCGGTTGATGAGGGAATTGATCCCGAAGCGGGGGCGCTCGGCGGCGCGGCGCGCCTCACCCGGAGACATCTCCTCCGGCGCCGGGGTGGCGGATTTGCTCACCGCAGCGCGAAGGCGGGCAATGGCCTCAGGCGTCGGCGTGCCGGGCGCTCTCGGCGCTTCCGGCGCGGCGGCGGCCACCTCATCCCCGGCCTCTGGCTGCCAAGCCGGCGTCGGGACATCATCCTGCCCGGCCGTCATCGGATCGAATTCCCCCGCCGGCGCGGCCGGCTCGGGCGCGGCTTCGGCCTCGGGCGCTTCGAAATCGGTGAAGAGCGAAGGGGCATCCGCCTCTTCGGCCACCGGCGCGACCGGCTCCGCCTGATGGGATTCCCCGGCCACAGGCTGCTCTTCAGGCGCTTCGCTGGCGGCGCGGGCGGCATTGGTGCCCGCCACGAGCGGCTCGGCCATGCCCCGGCGCGGCACCGGGATCTCGGAGGGCTCGAGCGCATCGATCCCCGTGGCCACCACCGAAACCCGCATCAGGCCTTCCATCTCGGTATCGAGCGTGGAGCCGACGATGATATTGGCGTCCGGGTCCACCTCCTCGCGGATGCGGTTCGCGGCTTCGTCGAGCTCGAACAGCGTCAGATCGTAGCCGCCGGTGATGTTGATCAGCACGCCCTTGGCGCCCTTGAGGCTGATTTCGTCCAGGAGCGGGTTGGCGATCGCCTTTTCCGCCGCCTGCACCGCGCGATCTTCGCCATCGGCCTCGCCGGTGCCCATCATCGCCTTGCCCATCTCGTCCATCACCGAGCGCACATCGGCGAAATCGAGGTTGATGAGGCCGGGCTTGACCATCAGATCGGTGACGCCCTTCACGCCCTGATAGAGCACGTCATCGGCCATCGAGAAGGCCTCGGTGAAGGTGGTCTTCTCATTGGCGAGGCGGAAGAGATTCTGGTTGGGGATGATGATCAGCGTGTCCACCACCTTCTGCAGCGCCTCCACGCCCTCCTCGGCCTGGCGCATCCGCTTGGCACCCTCGAACTGGAAGGGCTTGGTGACGACGCCCACCGTCAGCACGCCAAGCTCGCGCGCCGCATGGGCGATGATCGGCGCGGCGCCGGTGCCGGTGCCCCCGCCCATGCCGGCGGTGATGAAGCACATGTGCGCACCGGCCAGATGATCGATGATCTGCTCGAGGCTTTCTTCCGCCGCCGCCGAGCCCACCGAGGGGCGCGCGCCTGCGCCGAGCCCTTCGGTGACCTTCACGCCCATTTGGATCTTGGCCGGGGCAAGGCACTGCTGAAGCGCCTGGGCATCGGTGTTGGCCACCACGAATTCCACACCATCGAGCTTCTTCTCGATCATGTTGTTCACCGCGTTGCCGCCCGCGCCGCCCACGCCGAAAACCGTGATCCGGGGCTTGAGTTCGGTGCTGCTCGTCGTTTCTGTCAAATGCAATGCCATTGATCGTTCCGCCTGTTCATTCTGAGTGCCCTTTCCGGGCGATTTACACCTGATTAATCCTGATCCTGCCCGATCCTACCGCCGGAAGGGCAAAACGTCATCAAAAAAACGCCGTTTTACCCCAAAATATGGGGGGTGAAGGCCCCGAATTCGGCGGGATCTTGCCAGTATGTCCATATTTTGCGTTCACCAGTTCTCCTTGAACCATCTTACCGCGCGCCTGAGCGAACGGGCCGGATAACGCTCCGCGGGCATCTCGAAATCCCACCACTCGTCCTGCGGGTGCGCGGCGAAGAGGCTGAGCCCGACGACCGCCGAAAAGGCCGGCCCCGTCGCGGCCTGGGGCAGGCCCTGCACCCGCAAGGGGCGGCCGAGTCGCACCGAATTGCCGAGGATGCGCGCGGCGAGGCCGTCAAGCCCCGGGATCTGGCTCACGCCCCCCGTCAGCACGATCTGCTGGCTGGGGAGGCATTCGAACCCGGCCGCATCGAGGCGCAGGCGCACCTCTTCGAGGATCTCCTCGATGCGCGGACGCATGATGCCGATCAGCTCGGCCCGGCTGGCGGTGCGCCTGTCATGTTCCCAGTCGCCGCTGTCGCCGCCAAGCTCGATCATCTCGCGATCGTCCATGCCGGTGGCCACGGCCCCGCCGTTGAGGGTCTTGATGCGCTCGGCGGTGGCCAGCGGCACCTGGAGCCCTTTCGAGATGTCGAGCGTGATGTGATCGCCGCCGAGGCGCACGCTGTCGGCATAGATCATGTGTTTCTTCATGAAGATCGAAACGCCGGTGACGGCCCCGCCCATGTCGATGCAGGCGGCGCCGAGCTCCTGCTCGTCCTCCACCAGCGTCGAGATGCCGGAGGTATAGGCGGTGCTCGCCAGCCCCGCCACCTCGAGATCGCAGCGGTTGATGCAGCGCAGGAGATTGTGCACCGCGGCGCCGTCCACGGTGAGCATGTGCATGTCCACCGAGAGGCGATTGCCGATCTGGCCGCGCGGATCGGTGAGCCCCGAGCGGTGATCGAGGGCGAAATTCACCGGCTGGGCATGGAGCACCTCGCGCCCCTCGCCGATATCGGGCATGTCGCAGGCGGCCAGCACCCGCGCCACATCCTGCTCGCTCACCGCCGTTTCCTCGAGCCCGATGCTGCCCGCAAGCCCGTAGGAGCGCACCCGCGCCCCCGAAAAGCCGACGATCACGTGATCGACCCTCTGGTTGGCCATCTTCTGGGCCGATTGCAGGGCGGTGCGGATGGCGCGCTCGGTTTCGCCCATCGCCTCCACCTCGCCGAAACGCACCCCGCGCGAGCGGGTGGTGGCGGCGCCGATCACCCGGAAGGTGGATTGCCCGGCGAGCGAGCCCACCCCCTCATCGCCGGCGATCCTTTCGCCCCCGTCGAAGCGCAGCACGAGGCAGGCGATCTTGGAAGATCCCACATCGAGAACGGCGATCACCCCGCGCTGCATGGCGGCCTTGCGCATCGCGCGCATGGCGCGCTGGCGGGCATGGAGATCACTCATTGTCCCACGGCTCCTTCTTCAAGTTCAAAGAGATTGATCATCCTGAATGCTTCCCGCGCGCCCGGGCCGAGGCGCAGGGTGGGGCGCGCGGGGATGCGCATGTCGATCGTGGTGACATCGCGCGCGAGCAGATCCGTGGCCGTATCGAGCGCAAGCACCCGCTCGAGCGCCGCCACCGGATCCCTTTCGGGCAGGAGGATGCGCTGATCGCGATCGAGCACCAGATCCCAGCGCCGCTCCCCCATCCGCACGAGGCCGCGCAGGCGGGCCTTCAGGGGCTCGGCGGCGGCCATGAGCCGGAGCGCCTCGGGCACGGCCCGATCGGCGCCGTCGCCGGCTATCAGCGGCAGATCGGGGCGCATGGCGCGCGCGATCACCGCCGCCACGCGGTGGCCGGTTTCATCGAGAAGCGCGATCTCCTGACGTCCGCGCCACACCACCACCGGCACCCGCTGGCGCACGGAAACCTGCAACACCCCCTGCCCGCGCAGGCTCACATCCACATCCGCCACCGCATCGAGGCCGGCGATGGTGCGGCGGATATGCTCCAGATCGAGATCGAACTGGCTCACCGGGAAATCGAGCGGCACCGCCTCGCGGATATCCTCGGCAAGCTCGGCGGAAGCGCCGTCGATGGCCATCAGCTTCACCATGAACTCCGGCCGTTCCTCGAAGGCGCGGCGCTGCTCGGCGAGCCAGGCCTGGAGATCCTCGCGCCGCGCGTCATCGGAAAGATAGGCGATGCCGCCGCCGAGAATCAGCGCCACCGGCAGGCCGATGCGAATGATCCCGCGAAACAGCGGCGTGAGCCACAGCCGGTGCAAACGGTAGGCGAGCCGGCTCGGCGCCGGATCGCGGCGCGCGCGGCGCCGTGCGGGAGTGGCGCGGCGTCCGGCTCTCAGCGGTCGCATGACGCATCCTCCACCAGCCAGTCGCACAGTTCGGCGAATGAAATGCCGCAATGGGCCGCCTGTTCGGGGGAAAGGGATGTGGGGGTCATCCCAGGCTGGGTGTTGGTTTCGAGCACGATCAGCCCCTCGGGCCCGCGTGCCTCGTCCCATCGGAAATCGGTGCGCGAGAGGCCGCGGCAGCCAAGCACCCGATGCGCGTGGAGGGCCTGCTCCATGCAGGCCGTGAAGATCTCGCCGGGAATATCGGCCGGCACCACGTGGCGCGAGCCGCCGGGCCTGTATTTCGCGTCAAAGTCATACCAGCCATCGGTGAGGATATCGGTGACCGTGAGCGCGCGATCCCCCAGCACGCTGACCGTGAGATCGCGCCCCGGCACATAGGCCTCGACCATCACCGTCTCGGGCATTTCGGGGCCGAGCGCGGGCGGGGCGTTCGCCCCCTCCTCCACCAGATAGACGCCGACGCTCGAACCCTCGTTATTGGGCTTCACCACATAGGGCGGCGCCATCACGTGGCGCGCGCGCACCTCTTCGGCCGGGGCGAGCAGGCTTTCGGCCACCGGCAGGCCGGCGGCGGCGAAGGCGGCCTTGCTCCGCTCCTTGTCCATCGCCAGGGCCGAGGCCAGCACGCCCGAATGGGTGTAGGGGATGCGCAGCCACTCGAGGATGCCCTGCACACAACCATCCTCTCCGAAACGGCCGTGAAGCGCGTTGAAGGCCACATCGGGCGCAAGCGCGGCGAGCCGCTCGGCGAGATCCGCGCCGGCATCCACCTCGATCACCTCATGTCCGATCTCCCGCAAAGCGCGCGCACACTCAGAACCGGATGAAAGCGAGACCTCCCGTTCGGCCGAGAGCCCGCCCATCAGCACCGCCACTTTACGGGTTGCCCTGCTCGACATACCCGCCTCGTGTTTCCCGAACCGGGGCCTTTTCGCGGCCCCTTTCGCTGTTATCGTTTCAACTTGCCTCGATCGGGGCCGGTTCGCCGACCCTCATGATTTCCCACTCTAACCGGATCCGGCTGGTTTGATAAACCCTTTTTCGCACCAGCTCGCCCAATTCCTCCAGTTCGCGCGCGGTGGCGGTGCCGGTGTTGACGAGAAAATTGGGGTGCTTCTCGCTCATCTTCGCCCCCCCGAGCCGGTAGCCGCGCAGGCCCGCATCCTCGATCAGCTTCCAGGCCTTGAGATCGTGGGTGTCGTCCTCGCGCCCGGTGGAGCTGTAGCCGGCGGGATTGCGGAAGGTGGAGCCGGCGGAGCGTTCGCGCGTGGGCTGGGTGGCATCGCGCCTGACGATCTGTTCCTCCATGCGCGCCGCGAGCGCCTCGGGATCGCCCGCGGGCGGGCGGAAGGTGGCCTCCACCAGCACCCAGCCCTCGGGCAGCGTGCTCTCGCGGTAGCGGAAATCCAGATCATCCGGGCCGAGCGTCACCACCTTTCCCGCGCGGGTGACGGCGCGGGCGTGATCGAAATGATCGGCCACATATGCGCCGTAGCAGCCCGCGTTCATCCGCACGGCGCCGCCGATCGCGCCGGGGATGGTGCGCAGGAAGGTGAGATCGCGCCCCGCCGCCGCCGCCCTGCGCGCCACATGGGCATCGAGCGCCGCCGCGCCCGCGATCACCCGCTCCCCCTCGATGCGGATCGCGTTGAAGCCGCGCCCGAGCCGGATCACCACGGCTCTCAGCCCGCCATCACGCACGATGAGATTGCTGCCGACCCCCATCGGGAAGACCGGCACCGCAGGATCGAGCGCGGCGAGAAAGGCGGCGAGATCCGCCTCGTCGGCCGGTTGGAAAAGCACATCCGCCGGCCCGCCCACGCGCAGCCAGGTCAGATCGTCAAGCGGGCGGTTCTCGGTGAGAGTGCCGCGCACGGGAGGCAGATCGAAGCTCATGGCAGGGGTTTAGCGAATGCTGCACGCAAGGGAAAGCTCTGACGCAGAGGGTGCGAAAGCCCTTCAGGGCGAAGCGGTGGATTCGCCCTCCTCGAACAGGGTTTCTATGATCGGGCATTCCGGCAGATCGCCCGCGCCGCAGCTTTTCTCCATCTCCTCGAGCGTCGCCTCGAGGAGGCGCAGGCTGCGGATGCGCCCGCGCACCGCTTCGAGATGGGCGCGCGTCATCGCCTGCACCTCGCCGCAGCTCGCCCCCGGCTGATCGACCATGCCGAGCAGCGCCCGGATCTCTTCGAGCGAGAAGCCGAGATCGCGGCAGCGGCGGATGAAGGCAAGGCGGCGGCGGGCGGCTTCGTCATATTGCCGGTTGCCGCCGGCGGTGCGGGGCGGGGGCGCGATCAGGCCGATGCGCTCGTAATAGCGGATGGTTTCCACATGCACCCCGGTGAGGCGCGAAAGCGCGCCGATGCCGTAGGGCGGGCGCGGCGCTCCCGCATTCCTGTGCTTTCCCCCCTCCCCGCGCTTTCCTCGCGCATTCGTGATCCGCGCCATGATATTTCTCCTTGCATCTGTAGCGGCTACAGATCGTAACCTGCGATCGACGAAAAGGCAAAAAGAGGCCATTGGCATGACCAATACATCAGAAGATTACACGCATCCTGCGCTGCGGCAGGAAGAGGATGCCGGCGCTCCGGAAAAAACCCGCGCCAGGTTGGTGGCGGCGGGCGGAATACTCGGGGCGCTGGCAGCATCGAGCTGCTGCATCCTGCCGCTGGTGCTTTTCAGCCTCGGCATAAGCGGCGCCTGGATCGGCAATCTGACGGCGCTTGCCCCCTACAAGCCGATCTTCATCGCGATCACGCTGGGCTTCATCGGCTATGGCTACTGGCTCGTCTATCGCAAGCCGAAAGCCTGCGCCGATGGCGCGGCCTGCGCCCGCCCGCTCCCAGGCAGGCTGGTGAAAACCTCCCTCTGGATCGCCACGGCGATCATCCTGCTCGCCCTCGCCTGGCCATGGCTCCTGCCGCTCCTGATGGGCTGAATAACCCCTTTCCCCACCCGCAAACGCTCCTGAAAACAAGACAGAAGGAAACCACGATGAAATCCCTGAAAATCTCGCTCCTTGCCCTGGCCGTGGCCTTTCCGGCGCTTGCCGCCGAGCAGAAGGTCACGCTTTCCGTGCCCGGCATGTATTGCGCCAGCTGCCCCTATATCGTCGAGGGGGCGATCACCAAGCTTCCCGGCATCAAATCGGTGGAACCCAGCCTCGAAACCCGCCAGGCGGTCGTGGTGTTCGATGACGAGCTGGTGAGCATCGACGAGATCACCAGTGCCACGAAGAACGTGGGCTATGAATCCAGCGTCATCGAGCCGCAGGGCTGAACATGGCTGAAAGCGGAAAACCGGGGAGCGCGCTCCTCAAGACGGGCCTGATCGGCAGCGCCGTCCTTGCCCTGTGCTGCTTCACGCCGGCGCTGGTGGTGCTGGTGGGGGTTCTCGGGCTCTCGGCGATCACCGGCTATCTCGATTACGTGCTGCTGCCGGCGCTCGGCTTCTTCGTGCTGCTCACGCTCTATGCGCTCTGGCGCCGCCAGAGCGGGCGGCGCTGCGACACATCCGAGAGCTGAACGAAAGAGCCGCCATCTCAATCTTGCGGGAGCACATCCCGCTTCTCCCCGTTTCGGAGGATCAAACACATGAACGGATGCTGCACCCCAAGGCCCGGCGGGCCGCATGATCTGGTTGTCATCGGGGCCGGCTCGGCCGGATTCTCGGGCGCCATCACCGCAGCCGAAATGGGCGCGCGGGTGCTGCTGATCGGCGAGGGCACGATCGGGGGCACCTGCGTGAACGTGGGCTGCGTACCCTCCAAGGCGCTGATCCGGGCGGTCGAGCCTTTGCATCTTGCGCAGGTGGCTTCGCGCTTTTCCGGCGTAGAGGCCGAGGGGCGGCTCACCGACTGGCAGGCGCTTCAGGCCCAGAAACAGGCGCTCGTGGATGAGCTGCGGGCGGCGAAATACACCAATGTCCTGCCCGCCTGGCCGCAGGTCGCCTATCGAGAGGGGCACGCAAGCTTCAACGATGCGGGGCAACTCACCCTCGATGGCCAACCGATCGAGGCGAAGCGGATCCTGCTGGCCACCGGATCGCACGCCCATGTCCCCGAGATCGCGGGGCTTGTGGATGTGCCCTTCCTCACCAGCACCGAGGCGCTCGAGCTTGCCGAACTGCCCCGCTCGATGATCGTGATCGGCGCCGGGTATATCGGCGCCGAGCTTGCGCAGATGTTTGCCCGCGCCGGGGTGGCCGTCACGCTCGTGAGCCGCCGCGGCCTCCTGCCCGAAGCCGAGCCAGAAATCCGCGCCGCGCTCTCCTCCGCGCTGAGCGGCGAAGGGCTCACGCTCGTGGACGGCATCGCCTATGAGCACATCGAAAAGGGAGCGGATGGCCTGATCCGCCTTCGGATAACGCGCGACGGTGCCCCCGCCGAGATCACCGGCGAGGCGCTTCTGCTCGCCACCGGGCGGGTGCCCAATTCCGAGGGGCTCAATCTTCCCGCGGCCGGGATCGAGACGCTGGCAAACGGCGGCATTCGCGTGGACGGCGCCATGGCCACCACCCGCCCCGGCACCTTCGCCGCCGGCGATGTGACGGGGCGCGATCAGTTCGTCTACATGGCCGCCTATGGCGCCAAGCTTGCGGTGCAGAATGCGCTCGGGCAAAACCCGCCGGCCTATGACAACAGCGCCATGCCGGCGGTTGTCTTTACCGATCCGCAGGTGGCCAGCGTGGGGCTCGGCGAGGAGGCGGCGCGTGCGGCGGGCCACGAGGTGACCACCTCCGTGCTGCCGCTCGCGCATGTGCCCCGCGCCCTCGCCGCGCGCGACACCCGCGGGCTGATCAAGCTGGTGGCCGACAGGGAGAGCAAGAAGCTCCTCGGCGCCCATATCGTGGCCCCCGAGGGCAGCGACAGCATCCAGACGGCCGCGCTCGCGATCCGCATGGGGCTCACCTATGAGGCTCTCGGCAGCATGATCTTCCCCTATCTGACCACGGTCGAAGGGCTGAAGCTCGCCTCCCAGACCTTCGAGCGCGACGTGGCGCAACTCTCCTGCTGCGCGGGATAGAACCCATCCATCCCCGCCACCCGGCCACGCTTCCCGCCGGCCTCACAGCCGGCGGGGGAAAGGCCGGATTGACCGCAGGAAACCCGGCATGATACGCGTGGGCTCTCTGCTACGGAATGACTGACGGCGGTCAGGGCGGGCAGCATCAACAAGCCGGTGGCCCCATCGCCATGCTCGGAAATGCACGCGCAAAAAGGATGGCGAAATGTTTGATTATTCCCTGGTTCACTGGACTGCATTCCTGTCAGCCGCTGTCCTGCTCAATCTCTCGCCCGGCCCGGACATGGCCTTCATTCTCGGGCAGACGGCGCGGGACGGCACGCGCTCCGGCTTTGCCGCGATGTTCGGGATATGGACGGGGGCCTTCGGGCATGTCGTCATGGCGGCCACCGGCCTTTCCGTGATCCTGGCAACCTCGGCCATCGCTTTTTCCTTCGTCAAATGGGCCGGGGCGGCCTATCTGATCTGGCTCGGCATCAAGGCACTGAGATCCGATGGCGCATCCTTCTTGGCAGATGACGCCCGACGCGATGCCAGCTTTCTTTCCATCTACAAACAGGGCGCGCTTGTCGGGCTGCTCAACCCGAAAGTGGCGATCTTCTTCCTGGCCTTTCTGCCGCAGTTCGTGGTGGAAGGCGCCGGCCCCGTGCCTGCCCAGCTGTTCCTGCACGGTTTCCTCATCATCGCGGTTGCCGGCCTTGTGGAACCGCCCCTCGTGCTTGCGGGCGGAAAGCTGGTTTCCAGGCTGCGCGGCAATCAGCGGATCGGCCTGTGGATGGAAAGGACGCTTGGCACGGTTCTGGCAACGCTCGGCATCGGGCTTGCGCTGGAAAACAGATAGATCACGGGAGCGCTCCCACCCTTGAAACCCGGGTGATCAACCTGCCCCGGCGGCTTTCGCCCCCCTTGCGCACGGCCGAGACGGCGGATCGGGCGGGAAAAAGCAATTGCACCAAGCGCGCGATGATGCCACGCGAGAGTTATCTCGCTCTAAGGCCTGGGCGGCCTGCTTTTGGAGAGCCGCGCGAGCTTCACCGCGAGCAGCACCCAGGGAGCGCCGTGGAAAAAAACGTCGAACCAGTCAAGCGGCG
>JALVEX010000073.1 GCA_027030435.1 Paracoccaceae bacterium | reverse complement strand
AGAACGCCATCCTCGGCCCGCATCCGAACTGGCCCAATCTCCACCTGATGAACGGCTTTTCCGGCCACGGGCTGCAGCAGGCGCCGGCGGTGGGGCGGGGGATTGCGGAGATGATCCTTTCGGGCGGCTGGCGGAGCCTCGATCTTTCCGATCTTTGCGTTGCGCGGGTGCTTGAGAGGCGGCCCTTCCGCGAAGGCCATGTGATCTGACGGGCGAACCGGCATGCGCCCAAACGCCATGGGCAAGCGCCTGCCCGCCCACCCGGGCGGCCGCAAACCCTCCGTCGGAGGCACTGTCGGACGCCCTGAAGAATCAGATCAATATCGACGTGCCCTAGAAGGGGATTTCGTCGTCCAGCCCGCCGGCGGGGGCGGGGCCGCCGCTCCCGCCCATGCCGCCGCCGAAGCCGCCATCGGCGGGGCCGCTGTCGTAACCGCCGCCGAAATCGCCGCTCCCGCCGCCGCCCTGGCCGCCGCCGCGGCTGTCGAGCAGGGTGAGTTCGCCGCGATAGGGGCGCAGCACCACTTCGGTTGTGTAGCGGTCGTTGCCGGCCTGATCCTGCCATTTGCGGGTTTCGAGCTGGCCTTCGATATAGACCTTGCTGCCCTTGCGCAGATATTGCTCGGCGATGCGCCCGAGCGGCTCGGAGAAGATCGCCACCGAATGCCATTGCGTGCGCTCGCGCCGTTCGCCGGTGTTGCGGTCCTTCCAGGTTTCGGAAGTGGCGATGCGCAGGTTCACCACCTTGCCGCCGTTGCTGAAGGTGCGCACTTCCGGGTCGGCCCCGAGATTGCCCACAAGGATCACTTTGTTCACTGAGCCGGCCATGTGCCCTCCCGAATCTGTATCTGGCATGTGTTCTTCGCAGATGTTCCTACACCAACGGGGCGGGGTGGCGAAAGGGCCCATCCGCGCCCCCCTGGGCGGCCGCAGGCCCTTTGTTGGATGATTGCAGTCATGAGATGAATTCCATCAGACGCGATATGCCCATGCTTTGCTGCCGAATGTTTTTTTCCGGCTTTTTCCCCTGCGGCCTTGAAAACCGCGCGCAGGTGGATCAGATCAGCTGGCAAGAGCCGCCCATCACGGCGCGGCAAAAGGAACGAAAGGACAAATAAACATGGTCATGGGAATTCACCAGTTCGAGAAGCTCTTCCGCGAGGCCGCCTCGCTCGATCTCGACAAATCCGACGTCAAGCGCCTTGACGATTTCATCAACGAGCGCCTGCACGATCTCCTGCTGATGGCCCAGCGCATCGCCAGCATGAACGGGCGCGACGTGATCACCGAGGCCGATGTGCCGATCACCAAGGGCCTGCAGGAAAACATCCACGCCTTCCGCAAGCTCGACGAAGAGCTTTCCGTCAAGACGATCCTCGATCGCCTCACCGCCCTGCCGCCGCTCAACCTTACCATCGGCGCGGATGTGGAGGCGATGCTGCCCGATCTCGCCGGCGCGATGACGATCTCGCTTGCCAAGGTCTTCAAGGTGCTCGATCCCCACGCCAAGAACCCTTCCACCGAGCTTTGGGATCGCGCCGGGCAGATCTACAAGATCCTGCTCTGATCCTCCGATCCGCTTCACCCCCCGGGCCTCCTGCCGCCGCAACGGTGCGGCCGGCAGCCGCCCGGGGGGTGGAACCTTTCGCGCAAAAGGCTATACTGCGGCGTTGTGAGCGAGGGAGTGTGCTGCATGTATCGGGGGCAGGGAAAAGGTGAAATCCGGGCGGGCCTCGGTGCGCTTGTGCTTGCGCTGTTGCTGCCTGCCGCGATTCATGCTGAGAGCCCGCCGCTCGGCAAATCGCGCCTCAGCCTCTTTCGCCAGCAGACGCGGGTGCTCGATACCCGGGCCGCCAGCCAGTATGCCTATTCCGACCGCCTGCGCCCGCGCCCGGTGATCACGCCGGGGAAGGGGGGCAGCCTGCGCTATGGTGGCGCCTATCGCGGGGCCTATCTCCAGATGGCGCGCGCGGCGGCGCGCAAGCACGGGGTGCCGGAGGATCTTTTCCTGCGCCTGGTGCAGCATGAAAGTGGCTGGAATCCGAATGCGAAATCGCGCAAAGGCGCGCTCGGCCTCGCCCAGCTGATGCCGCAGACGGCGCGGCGCCTGCGTGTCAATCCCCGCGATCCGCGCCAGAATCTCGAAGGCGGCGCGCGCTATCTCAGGATGCAATACGAGAAATTCGGCTCCTGGCGCCTCGCGCTCGCGGCCTATAACGCCGGCCCCGAGGCGGTGGAGAAATACCGTGGCGTGCCGCCTTACCGCGAAACCCGCAATTACGTGCGCCGCATCTGGGGCAGCTGAACCGAGGCGCCCGCAGGCCCCGATCCCGGCAAAGCCTGATCAGCGCCCCCGCGGCCCCGAACAGGCCCGCTCCACGAGCGCCACCCGCAAGATATAATGGCGATACCAGCGCTCGCGCCCGAGCCTTTGCGCCAGCATGTGCTCGGCATCGGCCTTCCATGAGAGAAGCGAGGCCTCGTCGCGCCAGTAGCTCACCGTGATCCCGAGGCCATCCGCCCCGCGCGCGCTTTCCACGCCGATGAAGCCCGGCTGGCGGGCCGCGAGGGTGGTCATGCGCTCGGCCATCTGCGCGTAGCCTTCCTGATCGCCGAGAAGGGAGGTAAAGATGACCGCGTGATAGGGCGGATCGGGAAGCGGGGCGAAGCCGGTGATCCCGCCTTCCGCCTCCCGCGCCTCTTCACCGGCAGCCATTGCCTCAGCCCTGCTTGCGGAAGGCCGAGGGGGTGAGGCCGGTGTGATGCTGGAAGGCGCGGGTGAAATAGGCGGGCGAGCCGTAGCCGAGGCGGCGCGCGATCACGTTGATCGGATCGCGGGTTTCGCTGAGCTGGCGGCGCGCCTCGTAGATCAGGCGATCGGCGAGAAGGGCGGAAGCCGGGCGGCCGCAGGCCTTGTTGCAGACGCGGGAAAGATGGGTGGGGGTGACGCCGAGCTCGGCGGCATATTCGGCCACCGACCTGCCGCTCGTCAGATGGCGCTCGATCATCTCGGTAAAGCGGCGCACCAGAATCTCGCCGCGATCGGGCTTCTTCGCCTCTTCCCCTTTGGCCGCCTCTGCCTGGCGGGCAAGCCAAATCCCGAGCAGCCCCGAAAGATGCAGCAGCGCGGTATCGCGCAGCGGGCGATCGGAGGTGGCTTCGGCCTGCATGTCCTGCAAGAGCGCGCTCAGTTCGTTCTGGGCGGTGTTGTCGCGGATGCGCAGGTGCAGGGGGGAATCGGGCATCGCTATGCCGGGGCTCGGCGGCAGGAAAACGGCGGTGCCGAATACCTTGGCGGAGGTTTCGAAACCGTGCATCGTGCCGGCGGGTATGAAGATCGCGTTATGGGCGCCGTAGCCGCGCGTCACCCCTGCGATGGTGATCCGGCCCTGGCCGCAGGTGAACCACAGGAGGAGATCGCTGGAATGGCTGCGCATCGCCTCCGTGCGCCAGCGCCCGCCCTTGGCAAGCTGCTGGATCGTGGAGAGGCGGATCTCCGGTTTCGTCAGTTCGGCATGTTTCATCGCGATCTTCCCCGCCGGGCGATCCCTGCCGCGCCGGCTTTTTCGAGTGGTTTTTCGGGCCGGACAAACGGCCGGTCAACTCGTTATCTGCTCGGGTATCTGCCCCGGTTTTTGCCCTTCGTTTCATCGCCTGGCGGAGCCTGCGCCCTACAGGCCCTGCAATGCCGGTGGCAGCCGGATACGATTTCCCCTCGCGGATGTTGCTCATGCGCGCGGTGATGTGCAAACAAAAAGTGCAACTGCCACGCGAAACCGGCGGATCGTGGCCGAAAATGCACGGCCCCGCGGGGTGTTGCGCGCCATGCGGCGGGCCGGCTCAGGGCAGGGGGATGGGCTGCCAGCCCTTCATGCGGCTTCTGAACCAGGTGCGCTGGCGCTTGGCAAATTGCCGGCTCTGGAGCTTGGCCGCGGCGATGGCCGCCTCGAGCGTGAGCTCGCCGCGCAGATGGGCGATCAGCTCGGGCGCGCCGATGGCGCGGGTGGCGAGGCGGGCGGGATCCCAGCGAGGCGCGAGCGCGCGCGCCTCCTCCAGCGCCCCCATTTCCATCATCGCATCGAAACGGGCATCTATGCGGGCATTGAGCCAGGCGCGATCGGCCTCCAGCACCAGGGGCAGGGCATGCGCCGCGGGCAGGAGGGGCGGGGGCGTTTCGTCCTGCCAGGCGGCGATGCCGCGCCCGGTGGCCGTGAGCACCTCCCAGGCGCGCTGCACGCGCATCGGATTCTTCGTATCGATCCGCGCCCGGCTCGCGGGATCGAGCTCGGCCACCATCGCATCCACCTCCCCGGCCGCGATTCGCGCAAGCGCGCGGGCGCGGATTTCGTCGGGCACGGGCGGGATCTCGGCGAGACCTTCCGTCAGCGCCGCGAAATAGAGCCCGGTGCCGCCCACGATGATGGGCCGCGCGCCGCGCGCCCGCATGTCGTCCAGCAGCGCCGCCACCTCGCGCAGCCACATGCCGGCCGAATAATCCGCCTCGAAGGGCTGGTGGCCATAGAGGTGATGGGGCGCGCGCGCCTCCTCCTCGGGCGAGGGCCGCGCGGTCAGCACCCGCCAGCAGGCATAGACCTGAAGCGCATCGGCATTGACGATCTCCCCCCCCGCCGCTTCAGCGACCGAGAGCGCCAGCGCCGATTTGCCCGCACCCGTGGGCCCGGCGATCAGCACCGGCAGGCCGGGCGCCGCCTCGAGCCGGGGCAGGATCTCGGCAAGGGGATCTTTCATGAGGCTTTCATGGGGGCCTTTCACGGGCGCGCTGCCATTCGCTGTTGAACACCGGGCCGTTTTCCGACATTTTCCCCCGGGGCGCAAATGCCATTGCGCAGGGGCGCGTGCAGGAA
>JALVEX010000072.1 GCA_027030435.1 Paracoccaceae bacterium | reverse complement strand
CGCATCACCCCGCGGCAAAGGCGCATGGCGGCGGTGAGGTTCACGTCAAGCACGCTCTGCCATTCCTCATCCTTCATGCGCATGAAGATGTTGTCACGCGTGATGCCGGCGTTGTTGACGAGGATATCGAGCCCGCCCATGGCTTCGACCGCCTGCTTCGGCAGCGCCTCGACGGCCTCCGGATCGGAGAGGTTGCAGGGCAGCACATGGGCACGCGCGCCAAGCTCGCCCGCCAGCGCCTCCAGCGGCTCGACCCGCGTGCCCGAGAGCCCCACCTCGGCGCCTGCGCCGTGAAGCGCGCGCGCAATCGCGCCGCCGATGCCGCCCGATGCGCCGGTGATCAGCGCCTTCTTTCCCGTCAGATCAAACATGTCTGCCCCTCTTTCCTGATGTCGTTCGATATTGCCGATCTTCAGCCCCTGAGCGCCGCGATGTCTTCGGGCTTTCCGGCGGGCCTGCAGGCGGACTCCTTCGAGATCCGCCGGATCATGCCGCACAGCGCCTTGCCGGCGCCGGTTTCGATGAATTCGCTCACCCCTTCTTCCACCATGAAGATGACCGATTCGCGCCAGCGCACCCGGCCCGTGACCTGCTCCACCAGAAGCGAGCGGATGGTGGCCGGATCCCTGACCGCCCGCGCGCAGACATTGGCCACCAGCGGCACCGCAGGCCGCACGATCGAAACCTCCGCCAGCGCCCGCGCCATGGCTTCGGCAGCGGGCTTCATCAGGGAGCAGTGGAAGGGGGCGGAAACGGGCAGCATGACCGCCCTTTTCGCGCCGCGCTCCTTTGCGATCACGCAGGCGCGCTCCACCGCCGCCTTGTGCCCCGATACAACCACCTGGGAGGGATCGTTGTCATTCGCCACCTCGCAGACGAGATCTTCGCCCGTCTCGCTCGCGATCTGGGAAACGGCCGTGGCCGCCACCGCCTCCACCGTTTCGATATCGAGCCCGAGGATCGCCGCCATCGCGCCCACGCCCACCGGCACCGCCTCCTGCATGGCGCGCCCGCGGATGCGCAGGAGGCGCGCTGTATCGGCAATGGTGAGCGCGCCCGCAGCCGCAAGGGCGGAATATTCGCCGAGGCTGTGGCCGGCCACGAAGGCGGCATCGGCAATCCTGATGCCTTCGCTTTCAAGCGCCTTCACGGCGGCCAAGGAGGTGGCCATCAGCGCCGGCTGGGCGTTTTCGGTGAGGGTGAGGGCTTCCTGATCGCCCTCCCAGATCAGCTGCGAGAGCTTCTCGCCGAGGGCTTCGTCCACCTCTTCGAACACGGCCTTTGCGGCAGGGTAGGCCTCGGCGAGCGCCTTGCCCATGCCCACCTGCTGGGCGCCCTGGCCCGGAAATACGAATGCACGGCTCATGATGTCACTCCCTTTATCCTGCCCGGCGCCGCCGCGCCTTTCCTCCGCAAATAGCGTGCTGCCGCGTGCGAGGCAATTGCTTCATGTGCTTCATGCGCCCGGCGCGGCCATCGCGGGACATGCACAGGCGTTGTGCGGCTGCCGGCCTTTTCACCGGGGGCATTCGTGCTATCACTCGCGGGAGAGCCGAAAAGAGCAGGTGCCCATGCAGATCCACAACACCCCCAGCCGCTACGGGAGCGTCGCCAAGGCGTTTCACTGGATCATCGCATTCCTGATCCTGATCGAATACCCCCTCGGCGAGATAGCCAATGGCTGGCCGATGGCGTCCGCCAGCGATCTCGATACGAAATTCACGCTCTTTTCCGCACACAAGACCCTGGGGCTCCTGATTTTCCTTCTGGCGCTTCTGCGCATCCTCTGGGCGCTTTTCGAGCCGCGCCCGCGCCCCCTTCACCCCGATCGCCCGATCGAGACATGGCTTGCCCATGTTGTCCACTGGCTTCTCTATTTCTGCCTCGTGCTGGTGCCGCTCACGGGCTGGGCGGAGCACGCGGCCACCAGCGGCCTTGCACCGATCTGGTGGCCCTTCGGCCAGGGGCTTCCCTTCATTCCGAAAAGCGAATTCGCCCAGGCGATCTTTGCCGGGATGCACGGGGCGCTGACATCCCTCCTCCTCATTACCGTCGGCCTGCATGTGGCGGGGGCGCTGAAGCACTGGCTGATCGATCGTGATCTGACCCTGGCGCGCATGCTGCCGGGCAAGCCGCTGATGGCAGATCAGCCCTTGCCGCAGCCCGCTCCCGCCCCCCGCCTGCTGCGCCTCTCGCCGTTTGCCGGGGCTGCGCTGATCCTTTGCGCAACCCTTTTCGTCGGGGCGTTCGGCGGGTGGCTCGAGGCGCCTGAAATGCTGCCAGGGGAGGCGGTGCAAACCCTCGATATGGAGAACCCGGAAGGCTTTGGGGAGCTGGAATCCCTGCCGCTGCCCGAGCCCGCTTCAGAAGCCGCTTCAGAAGCCGGGGGCAACGGCGGCTCCCGTTCCGGCGATCAGCCCCCGATGTGGGAGGTGACGGAGGGAGAGATCAGCTTCACCGTCAGCCGCTTCGGCGATCCGGTGGAGGGGCGTTTCGCCAGATGGGATGCCCGGATCGCCTATGATCCGGCGCTCGGGAGCGAAGGCGCGGGCCAAGTTCGGGCGCAGATCGATATCACCAGCCTTGACATGGGCAGCCTCACCCAACAGGCGCTGGGCCCGGATTTCTTCGATGCGGCAGACCACCCGAAGGCGGCGTTCGAGGCTGACATCCGCAAGGTGATCGATGGCCACATCATGCACGGCACGCTGAGGCTAAAGGGGGTGCAGCGCGCGGTGGAGATGCCCTTGTCATTGCGCATCAAGGGCGACGTGGCGGAGGCCGACGCGACGATCAGCCTCGACAGGTTCGCCTTCGGCATCGGCGAGAACATCCCCGATACCTCGGTGCTCGGGGGGGAGGTGCAGGTGAATGTGGAACTGAAGGCTCGCCGGCGCGCCGAGTGATGCGGGCGGGGGGCATGGCCCCATCCCGCATACCCTTCCGCATGCCCGGCGGGCCTATTCCGCCTTGCCGGCCTCGATCGAGATCCGGATCTCGACCTCGTCGCTCACATAGGGGGCAAACATGCCGAGCCCGAAATCGCTGCGTTTCACCATGGTGGTGGCGCTGAAGCCCAGCCAGGGCTTGTTTTCCATCGGATGCGTGCCTTCCTGGTTGAGCTGTGCCTCGAGCACCACCGGGCGGGTGATTCCGTTCACCGTCAGATCACCGGTGATGCGGCCGGTGTTTTCACCTGTTACCTCGATCGCGGTGGAGGTGAAGCGCACCGTGCTCTCGGCCCCGTCCTTGAAGAAATCGGGGCTCATGAAATGTTCGCGGCGAGGCTCCCAGCCCGTGTACATGAGCCCCACGGGAAAGGAGACGGTGACGGACGAATTTTTCGGCGCCTCACGATCATACATGATCTCCCCTCCGAAGCCGGCAAACATCCCCCATGTGGTGGAAAAGCCGAGGTGATTGTAGGAGAACAGGATCTGGCTGTGGCCGGGATCGAGCATGTATTTTTCCGGCGCGGCGAAAGCGGGCTGGAAGAGCCCCGCAAGGGCGAGGGCAGAAAGCCCGGCGCGCCAGGTCGCAGCCCGGGCAAGGCGGCGGATCTCGGGGAAAATGGCCATGGTTCGTCTCCTTGTTTTTCATGCAATTCCTGAGACCGGAAGGTTGTGCCTCCACGGGAGCGGCGGCAATTCACGAAGGTTCAACAGGTGGTGTTCGCGGATGAACAGGAAAGCGCGGAGGGCAGGGCCCGAGGGAAGATCGGGGAAAGGGATTTTCCCCTGGCAGACGCAGAGAGGCCGCCCCGGAGGCGGCCTTCACGCGATCTGCATGGTGTATTGCCTTCGGCTCAGCCGGCCGTTTCCATCCGGCCAGGGGCCTTGCGCAGCCAGGGCTGGGCCTGGCGCTTCATGGCCTCCTGATGGCGCTTGCGCAGCAGGCTGAGGCCGAGGATATCGCGCGCGAGGCGATCGCGCATCATGGTGAGCGCCTCTTCCTCGGCCCGCGCCACCTCGATCACCTCGGCGGTGTCGCGATAGCGCAGGAGGAGGGTCAGATGGTTGCCGGGCGTCGGGCTTGAGCGATCGATGAACACGCTGCCGATGCGCTCGAAGGGCACGCGCTGGAGGATGCGCGCCTGGCCCTTCCTGTTGCGCACCGCCTCGCGCAGCTCGCCCCTGGAAATATCCACCTGCAATTCGTAGCACGCGCCCTGATTGCCGAACCACAGGAACAGGATCCCGACCGCGGCCAGCACGATCGAGAGGCCGTATTTCAGCACCACGATATCCTCGCCGAAGCTCGATCCGGGCATGATCCAGAGGCTGCTTGCGGCAAGGATCAGGCTGAAGCCGATGAGCCCGGAAAGCCATTGGCTGGCGCGCGCCGCGGGGCTCGGCCGCCCGCCCGAGCGCACGATATAGCCCCAGGGCATCTCTACCCCATGCGCGCAATCGCAGTTCTTCACGGTGCGGGCGAGATTCTTCTCGCTCATCATCGCCACAGGGTGGCGTTCCAGCATTTCTTGCTTTCCTGCAGGCTCTGCGCCCATGTCTGCACCTCCGTCCATACCGTGCATGTTCCCCTGCCGGATCTTCACGTAGTGGTGCATTTCCACCATCATTCCCATACCCGGCCTTTCACCCATGCAACCTGACCGGGAAACGGGGCTGAAATTGGGCAGCGGTGGGAAAATTTCGGGACTGGAGAAGCCCGCCGGGCAGATCCCTTCCGCTCCCAGCCCCCGATCGCCTTCAGCCCCTTGCATCTTCGCGCTCCGGGTGTATAAGGCAGCCTTCTTCCGCTGGATGGAAGGCAAACGCGCAACCTCTCGTGGGCGGGAAGCGGAAGATGGATGCCCGTCCTTTGAAGTGCGCCAGACATGATTGGAGATCGCATGCCCCTTTACGAGCATGTT
>JALVEX010000071.1 GCA_027030435.1 Paracoccaceae bacterium | reverse complement strand
TCTGGGAGGGCATGGGCGCGCATGTGGATGTGATGGATCCCGATCACCACGATCTGGTGCTCGCCGTCACCAGCCACGCGCCCCATCTCATTGCCTATACGATGGTCGGCGTGGCCGATGATCTGCGACGGGTGACCGACAGCGAAGTGATCAAGTATTCCGCCGCCGGCTTTCGCGATTTCACCCGCATCGCGGCTTCCGATCCCACCATGTGGCGCGATGTGTTCCTCACCAACAAGGACGCGACGCTCGAGATCCTCGGCCGTTTCACCGAAGAGCTCTTCGCGCTTCAGCGTGCGATCAGGCAGGGCGACGGCAAGCACCTGCACGATTATTTCACCCGCACCCGCGCCATCCGGCGCGGCATCATCGAGGCGGGGCAGGATACGCCCGCCCCCGATTTCGGGCGGGTGGCAAAGGAGGAGGGCGGCGAATGATGCGCAGGGTGGTGGCACTCGTTTTCGGGCTGGGGCTTGCCTTGCCGGCATGGGCCGGAGCGCCGGCGCGATCGCCGCACCCCAAGCCAAGGCCCGCCCTCGCCGAAGCCGCCGCTGCTGATCCGCTGCCCGATCGCGTGATCATCATCACCTCGGCACCCGGCGTGAAGCGTTCGCTGCGCCCGCGCCTGCGCCCGGGTGAACGTGCTGCCCGCGCACCCGCAGGCGCGCCTGCGCGCCCGGATCGGGTGCTGCTGATCGCCTCCCTTCCCGGTGTGAAGCGCTCCTTGCGCCCGCATCCGCGCCCGCGGGGCATTGCGCGGCTGCGCCCGGCCGTGGCGCGCACCGCTCCCCCTGAGCCCACGCCCGCCGCAGCCCCGCGCAGAACGCCCGCGCCCATTACCGCCAGCGGGCGACAGGGGGCGGTCTGCGGGGATCGCGGCATCATCGGCCAGCGCGTCTCGCCGATCCGCGGCCGGCTGGCGGGCTGCCGGATCGCCAGGCCCGTGCGCGTCACCTCGATCGACGGGGTGCGCCTCAGCCAGCCCGCCGTGCTCGATTGCAAGGCGGCGAAGGCGCTGAAAAGCTGGATCCGCAAGGGCGCGCGCCCGGCGGTGGGGCGGCTTGGGGGCGGCATTGCTTCGATGCGGGTTATGGCAAGCTATGCCTGTCGCACCCGCAACAGCCAGCCCGGCGCCAAGCTGAGCGAGCACGCCAGGGGCTATGCGATCGACATCGGCGCGATAACCCTGAAGAACGGCATGACAATCTCGGTGCTCAAGGGCTGGCGCGATCCGGTGCGCGGCAAGATCCTGCGCCGGCTGCACCGCGCCGCCTGCGGCCCCTTCGGCACCGTGCTCGGCCCCGATGCGAACCGCTTCCACCGCGATCATTTCCATTTCGACGTGGCCCGCTACCGCAGCGGCGCCTACTGCCGCTGAGGCGCTTTCGGCGCGGTGCAGCGGGGAGAAACTGGCAGCAGGCCCGGACAGCCCCGGATCAGCGCAGCCTGATCCGGGGGGCATCGCCCACCGGCAGCGGGCCGATCCAGATCTTGCGCCCGGCGAAGCGCAGGGTGGCATCGATCGATTTCGGATTGCCGGTGACGGCGGAAAGAAGGGAAAGCCCCTTTTCTATATCGGGCAGGGCGCTCGCGGGGATCCAGCCCGAGGCGGAGGCGATATCGAGAAGCTCGCGCCAGTTCTTCACCTTGAGCGAAAGCTCGCCCGTGGGCCAGCCTTCTTCATCCACCCTGATCCGCCCGGCGGCCCAGATATCGAGAATGCCCCATTTCGCCTTCAGGATCTCAAGGCGGATCGCGCGCGGCTGGGGGCGGCGGCGCTCGATGGCGTATCTGTCCCACGGGGCATCGAAGGCGAGGCGGCTTTTCAGGGTGAAGCTTTCGAAGGCATCGGGCAGGAGATTGGCCGGATCGCTCACCCGGAAGATCTCGAGCGCGGGCGAGAGCGATTGCGCATCGAGATTGAGGATATAGGTGGGCGTTTCATCGGGGGTGCGCTCCACGAACAGCTTCGCGCCTTTCATGTCGGCCTTCCAGCCGGCGGTGGAGGCGATGGAGAGATTGCCGAGATCCACCGCGGCGCGGCGCAGCGGCAGCGATGGGGCGGCATCAAAGCCGAGCAGGCCTTCCATGGTATCGCTCCCGATGGTGAGCTTGCCCTCCGGTGTGGCGAAGAGCTGGCGGCGCGGCCAATAGGCCCGCACATGGGCCGGGCGCCAACTCTGCGAGGTGAAGCGAAACCAGGGCGCGCTCCAGGCCAGCCCGGAGCGGGTATCGGCAAGCTCGATTCCGGTGATCTCGGTTTCGAAGCGCAAGGGAAAGCCGCTGACGGAAATATCGCCGTATTCCGCCACCCAGCCCTCACCGCGCCGCGCCTCGAACCATTTCTGCAGCCCGATCTTGTGCACCGCCGCCACCACGAACCAGTAGCCGGTGAACAGAACCGCCGCCACCAGCACCAGATAAATCAGCCTGCGCATCGCGAACGCCCTTTCCTCGATATCCGTTGTGTTGTTTACAGGGGCGGGCAGGAAAGGGCCAGTCAATGCAGGAAACGCCGCTCTGGATCTTCGGCTACGGTTCGCTCATGTGGGATCCGGGATTTCCCCATGCCGAGCGCAGGATCGCGCGGCTCTCGGGCTACCGGCGCGGCTTCTTCATGTGGTCATGGCACTACCGGGGCACGCGGGAGGCGCCGGGGCTCGTGCTGGCGCTCGATCGCGAGGCGAGGGGAGAATGCGAGGGCGTGGCCTTTCGCGTGCGGCCGGAAGATCGCGAAGATGTGCTGGCCTACCTGCGCGCGCGCGAACTGATTTCCCATGCCTATGAGGAAGCCATCGTGAAAATCGCGCTTGAGGGCGGGGAGCGGTGCGATGCGCTCACCTATGTGGTGAACCGCGCTCATGAACAATACAGCGGCCACCTTCCCCCCGAACGGGCGGCCGAAATCATCGCCCGGGCACGCGGCACGCGCGGGCCCAATGCCGAATATCTCGCCAATACCGCGGCTCATCTGCGCGAACTCGGGCTCGAGGATTCCGGCTTGTTTGCGCTCGAGGAGCGGGTGAAGGCCCTCTGCCGGGGCAAGAGGCGCGCATAATCGCTGTTGGCTTGCCCGCCTCGGGAAGCTATCCTCGCCGGAGCAAGGATAACGGGCTCAGGAAACCGAATATGGACAAGCCGGATCGCGAGGCCGAGCCGCATTTCTCGCAGCCGTGGAATCAGATCTTCCTGATGCTGGTGGTGCTCGGGCTGGTGGGCGCGGGCGCCTATCTCGCCTATCCGAGGCTCTATCCGGTATTCGCCGCCAATCTCTGGCTCAACGGGGTGATCCTCGGGGTGTTCGTGATCGGGGTGCTGGCCTGCTTCGGCCAGCTCTACCAGCTTGTCACCTCGATCCGCTGGATCAAGCGGGTGACGCGCCAGCGCCGCGAGGGCGATCTTCGCGCGCCGCCGCGCCTCATGGCCCCCCTTGCGGCGCTCCTGCGGATGCGCGGCGACAGGATGCAGATCGATGCCACTTCGGCGCGCAGCATCCTCGATTCCGTCGGCATGCGGATCGACGAGCTGCGCGAGATCACCCGCTATATCGCCAATCTGCTGATCTTCCTCGGCCTTCTCGGCACCTTCTATGGCCTTGCCACCACCGTGCCGGCGCTTGTCGATACCATCCGCTCGCTCGCGCCTCAGGAGGGGGAAGGCGGGGTCGAGGTGTTCAGCCGGCTGATGGCGGGGCTCGAGGCCCAGCTTGGCGGCATGGGCACGGCCTTTTCCTCCTCGCTTCTGGGGCTGGCCGGCTCGCTCGTGGTGGGCCTGCTGGAGATCTTCGCCGGCCATGCGCAGAACCGCTTCTATCGCGAGCTTGAGGAATGGCTTTCCTCGATCACCCGCTTCGGCTTCACCGAGGGGGAGGGGCCGGCGCTTGTCGAAAGCATGGAAATTTCCGGGAGCGGGGTTTCGCCGATGGCGGGCAATGCGGCGGCCGGGGTGGCGCTCGCCCATGTGGCCCAGCAGCTTGGCGCGCTGCGCGAACTGGGCGAGGGGGCAGAGGCGCACCAGGCGGCCCTTGGCGAGGCGATGGGGCGGGTTGGCAATGCGCTTGCCCGCCTTGATGAGCGCCTCGCCGCCCAGAGCGATTCCATGGAGCGCATCGCAACCGCGCTCGGCCATATGGCCGAGGGGCAGGAAAATCTCGGCGCGGCGATCGCAAAACTGGCCGAAAACGAGGCACAGGTGGATGCCGAAAGCCGGATGCGGCTGCGCTCGATCGATGTGCAGCTGCTGCGCATCCTCGAGGAAATCTCCGCCGGGCGTCAGGAATCGATGATCGAGCTTCGCGGTGATCTCGCGGCGCTGACGCGCGCCATCCGCCATCTTGCCACCGGCGACCCGGATCACGCCGAGCATGTCCAGAGCGGGCGGGAGGGCTGAGTCATGGCTCTGAGCAGGCGCACCGGGCAGCGTTTCCAGGCCTCGATCTGGCCCGGTTTCGTCGATGCGATGACGGCGCTGCTGCTGGTGCTGATGTTCGTGCTCACCATCTTCATGGTCGTTCAGGGCATGTTGCGCGATACCATCACCGGGCAGGACAAGGCGCTTGACAAGCTCCACGGCGAGATCGCCGAGCTTGCCGATGCGCTGGGGCTCGAACAGCAGCGCGCCTACCGGCTGGAAGAGGAGCTGGGCACGCTGAGCGCCACCTTGAGCGCTGCGCAGAGCGAAAATGCCGCCAAGGAGGCGATGATCGCCCGCCTCACTGCGGAGATCGGGCAGAAGGATGCGGCGTTGGCGGATGCCTCGGCAAAGATCACCGATTTCGAAGCCCGGGTGGCGCAGCTTCTGAGCGAGCGGGACAGGGCGCTTGCGGAAGGCCGCCGCCTCGAAGGGGCGCTTGAGGATCTGAAGGCAGCAAAGGC
>JALVEX010000070.1 GCA_027030435.1 Paracoccaceae bacterium | reverse complement strand
TCCATCAGCATCTTCGCCGCCTCTACGTGGAAGCCGGGGAAGTGCATCTTGCCATCTGCGTCCGCATTGCGGAACTTGTCGGTTGTCACATGGGCCTGCCAGCCGGAATTCATCGCCACGCAGGCATTCTGCGGGATCTCGCCGTTGGCAGCGATCCAGGCCTTGATGTCGTCGGGCGTTACCTGGGCGTCCGGGTTTTCGGCGGCGCGCGCGCTGATGTCGATCACACAGAGGGGGGCGACGAGCGTTTCCACCGGGATCTCGTCCACCGAATTGCCATCGGCGGAGAAATGCAGCGGGGCATCGATATGCGTGCCGGTGTGTTCGTTGATCGAAAGCTGGAACAGATTGAAGCCGTTGTCGGCAAAGTTGAACTTCTGCTCCATGCTGATGCCGGGCTGGCCGAAATAGGTGGGGAACTTGTCGTCATAGGTGTGGGTCATGTCCATGACGCTGCCATGGCCCGCCGCGAGCACAGGTGCCGGAGCGATGCCGCTGCCCACCGCCGCCACGGCCGCCCCGCCCGCCGCCGCCCTGAAGAAGGAACGGCGTGAGAGCATCTTCTCCTTCACCGCATTCATCACGCAGATATCGCACATTGTCTTTCCTCCCAATCTGTTTGCCGGTCAGCGATCTCGGCCGCCTGACCTTGCGTCAGATTAGCGGCTGGGGGCGGGATTGGAAGCAATTTTTACCGGGCGATCACTTTCCCGCCGGGAGCGTCTGAGAGCGAGGGGGAATGGTGGGTGATGAGAGACTCGAACTCCCGACATCTTCGGTGTAAACGAAGCGCTCTACCAACTGAGCTAATCACCCGCGCGGCGCGTGCTTAGCCGAGCCGATCCGCATGTGCAAGGATTTTCGGAAAGTCTGAGCAAAGGCCAAAAGAATGGTGGGTGATGAGAGATTCGAACTCCCGACATCTTCGATGTGAACGAAGCGCTCTACCACTGAGCTAATCACCCGCTGCGTGGCTATTTAGAACGGGCGGCGGCGCCTTGCAAGGGGGTTTGGCAACCCTATGGCGAAGAAATCCGAAACCGCCCTTCCCGACAGGATCCGCGGAGCGTACTGCTGGCCGTCTGCCACCGATCGCAGCGCGTGTGCCCACCGATGTTCTCCCCTGATACGGGCGGGCGGGAGGCACAGGAAGACAACCACCCTTCCGCCCCGGAACGGGAAAGCGCGCCCCAAGGGGCGCGCTCCTTCATTTCATCCGATCGGAAGAGGGGCCGTTCAGTGCGCGATGGCTTCCTGGGCCTTGCCGGCTTCCCTCAGCGCCGCCTGCGCCGCCGCCTCTTCGGCCGCTTCATCCCATTCGATCGGCTCGGGCTTCTCGACCAGCGCGTGTTCGAGAACCTCGCGCACATGGCTGACGGGGATGATCTCGAGGCCCTCTTTCACGTTGTCGGGGATTTCGGGCAGATCCTTCTTGTTCTCTTCCGGGATCAGCACCGTTTTCACCCCCGCGCGCAGGGCCGCCAAGAGCTTCTCCTTCAGCCCCCCGATCGCCAGCACATTGCCGCGCAGCGTGACCTCGCCTGTCATGGCGATGTCCTTCCTCACCGGAATGCCCGTCAGCACCGAGACGATCGAGGTCACCATGCCCACGCCGGCCGAGGGGCCGTCCTTCGGGGTTGCGCCCTCGGGCACGTGCACGTGGATGTCGATCTTCTCGAACACCGGCGGCTTCACCCCGATCTCGGGCGCGATGGAGCGCACGAAGGAGCTTGCCGCATCGATCGATTCCTTCATCACGTCGCCGAGCTTGCCGGTGGTCTTCATCCGGCCCTTTCCGGGCAGCTTCAGCGCCTCGATCGAAAGGATCTCGCCGCCGACGCTTGTCCAGGCAAGCCCGGTGACAACACCCACCTGATCTTCCTTCTCGGCCACGCCGTAGCGGAATTTCTTCGCCCCCAGCAGATCCTCGAGCATCTCGGGCGTGACATGCAGCGCATCGGCCTCGCCCTTGATGATCTTCGTCACCGCCTTGCGGGCAAGGCGCGCGATCTCGCGCTCGAGGTTGCGCACCCCGGCTTCGCGGGTATAGGTGCGGATGATCTCCATCAGCGCCTCGTCCGAGATCGAGAATTCCTCGGGCTTCAGCCCATGGTTCTTGATCTGCTTCGGGATCAGGTGCTGGCGCGCGATCTCGGCCTTTTCATCCTCGGTGTAGCCCGCGAGCGGGATCACCTCCATGCGATCCAGAAGCGGCCCCGGCATGTTGTAGGTGTTGGCGGTGGTGAGGAACATCACGTTCGAAAGATCATACTCCACCTCGAGGTAGTGATCGACGAAGGTGGCGTTCTGCTCGGGGTCGAGCACCTCCAGCATCGCCGAAGCCGGATCGCCGCGGAAATCCTGGCCCATCTTGTCGATCTCGTCGAGCAGGATCAGCGGGTTGGTCGTCTTCGCCTTTTTCAGCGCCTGGATGATCTTGCCGGGCATCGAGCCGATATAGGTGCGCCTGTGGCCGCGGATCTCGCTTTCATCGCGCACGCCGCCGAGGCTGATGCGGATGAATTCGCGCCCCGTGGCCCGGGCGACCGACTTGCCAAGGCTCGTCTTGCCCACGCCGGGCGGGCCGACAAGGCACAGGATCGGCCCCTTCAGCTTGCGCGAGCGCTGCTGCACCGCGAGATATTCGACGATGCGTTCCTTCACCTTCTCGAGCCCGTAATGATCCTGATCGAGGATCTTCTGGGCACGGTCGAGATCCTTTTTCACGCGCGATTTCACGCCCCAGGGCAGCGCCAGCAGCCAATCGAGATAATTGCGCACGACAGTCGCCTCGGCGCTCATGGGGCTCATGCTCTTGAGCTTCCTCAATTCCGCCTCGGCCTTTTCGCGCGCCTCCTTGGAGAGCTTGGTATTGGCGATCTTTTCCTCGAGCTCGGCCAGTTCGCCGGCGCCCTCCTCGCCTTCGCCAAGCTCCTTCTGGATCGCCTTCATCTGTTCGTTGAGGTAATACTCGCGCTGGGTGCGCTCCATCTGGGTCTTGACGCGGGTCTTGATCTTCTTCTCGACCTTGAGCACGCTCATTTCACCCTGCATCAGGCCATAGATCTTCTCCAGCCGCTCGGCGACATTGAGCGTCTCCAGAAGATCCTGCTTCTGAGCCACATCGACGCCGAGATGCCCGGCCACCAGATCGGCGAGCCTTTCGGGATCGCGGGTTTCGGAAATGGCGGCGAGCGCCTCTTCGGGGATGTTCTTCTTGATGCGGGCGTATTGTTCGAATTCCTCGGTGATCGAACGCACCAGCGCCTCGATGGTGGCGGGATCGCCCGCTTCTTCCTCCAGCACCTCGGCATGGGCCTCGAAGAAATCGGGATTGTCGAGGTAATCGACGATACGCACCCGATCCTTGCCCTCCACCAGAACCTTCACGGTGCCGTCGGGCAGCTTCAGAAGCTGGAGCACATTTGCCAGCACGCCAACGCGGTAGATGCCATCCGTATCGGGATCGTCAACGGCGGGATCGATCTGGCTGGCGAGCAGGATCGGCTTTTCCTCCCGCATCACCTCCTCGAGCGCGCGGACGGATTTCTCCCGCCCGACGAAAAGCGGCACGATCATGTGCGGAAAGACCACGATATCGCGCAGCGGCAACACCGGGTATGATTGTATGAGTTTCTCGGTCATTCTGCTTCCTCGGATCATGGCAGCGGTTCCGCGCCGCGCTGCCGTGTTGTCTGTTTTTCCCGTTCCGGGCCTTCTGGCCGCGCGCCGGCCCGGGGCCGGTCTTGTTTCGGTTATCGGTTGAAAGAATGCCCAAGGGCGCGGGCGGGGGCAAGGGCTCAATCGCCCTTTCGGGCCAAATGACGCGGCCGGTCTCCCGGCATCGGCCTTTCTGGCCGGGTTTGGTGTGAAGATGGGAATTGGGGCGGGATTTTCAAGATTGATTGTTCATGAATGCGCAACTTTTTAGTATTATTGGCATAATTGTGCATTCAAGCGAGAAATGTAGCGAAGAACCGATTTCCGCCCGCAAATCACAGCGGAGCGATATCGCCCTCGGCCCTCAGCGCGTGGAATTGCGCCTCCCATTCGCCGAACCGGCCTTCGGCAATGGCCCGGCGCATCCCCGCCATCAGCTCCTGATAGTAATGCAGGTTGTGCCAGGTGAGCAGCATGGAACTGATGATCTCGCGGGCGCGGAACACGTGATGCAGATAGGCGCGGCTGTAGCCCGTGCAGGCGGGGCAGGTGCATTCCTCGTCGAGCGGGCGGGGGTCATCCTGATGGCGGGCGTTCTTGATGTTGACAACCCCGCGGCGGGTGAAGGCCTGCCCCGTGCGCCCCGAACGCGAGGGCAGCACGCAATCCATCATGTCCACCCCGCGCTTCACCGCGCCGACGATATCATCGGGTTTGCCCACCCCCATCAGATAGCGGGGCTTGTCGGCCGGCAGCATTTCGGGGGCGTAGTCGAGCACGCCAAACATCGCCTCCTGCCCCTCGCCAACCGCAAGCCCGCCGATGGCATAGCCATCAAATCCGATTTCCATGAGTTTCTCGGCACTTTCGGCGCGAAGCTCGCGCGAAACCCCGCCCTGCTGGATGCCGAAAAGCGCATGGCCCGGGCGATCCCCGAAGGCCTCCTTCGAGCGCTTCGCCCAGCGCATGGAAAGGCGCATGGCGCGCGCCACCTCCTCCTCTGGGGCGGGGAGCGCGGGGCATTCGTCGAAGCACATCACGATATCGGAGCCCAGAAGCTTCTGGATCTCCATGGAGCGCTCGGGGGTGAGGGTATGGCGGGAGCCGTCGATATGGCTGCGGAAGGTCACGCCCTCCTCGGTGAGCTTTCGAAGTTCGGCGAGGCTCATCACCTGAAAGCCGCCCGAATCGGTCAGGATCGGGCGCTGCCAGTTCATGAAGCGGTGCAGCCCGCCAAGGCGCGCGATGCGCTCTGCCCCGGGGCGCAGCATCAGGTGATAGGTGTTGCCCAGGAGGATATCGGCCCCCGTGGCGCGCACGCTTTCGGGCAGCATCGCCTTCACGGTGGCCGCCGTGCCCACGGGCATGAAGGCGGGCGTGCGGATCTCGCCGCGCGGCGTGCGGATCACGCCGCTGCGCGCCCGCCCGTCGGTGGCTTTCAGTTCGAATGAGAATTTATGGCTCATGACGCCCCGATACAGGCTTTGCGCGCGAATGCAAAGCCCGGCTCTGGACGCCGCCCCGCGAACAACCTATATCTTTTGTCAGGTAATCCGCATGAGGACGACATGACAGCCGAATCCCCCGAACATCTCGAGGGCACGCCCCTCATCAAGCCATCGAGCACCGACCACCCGCTCTATGACACGATCGTGCAGGCTTGCCGCTCTGTCTATGATCCTGAAATCCCGGTCAATATCTACGATCTGGGGCTGATCTACACGATCGAGATCAGCGACGAGGGGGATGTCACGGTGCTTATGACGCTGACCGCCCCTGGCTGCCCCGTGGCCGGCGACATGCCGGGCTGGGTGGCCGAGGCGATCGAACCGCTGCCGGGGGTGAAGACGGTCAATGTCCAGCTTGTCTGGGAGCCGCCCTGGGGCATGGACATGATGAGCGACGAGGCCCGCCTCGAACTGGGCTTCATGTAATCACGCACCCGCTTCATCGGGGCGCCCGGCCCCACCACCTCCAGCCAATTTCAGCCCGCAAGCGCCAGCAGGCGGCGGCGGCGCGCCGGCGGCAGAGCGGATATCTCAAGCCCGGTGAACACATGGAGCGTGTTCATCTCCCGGTCCACCACCGCATGATCGGACACCCTCCCGCCGAGCGAGATGTAGCTGCGCAATAGCGGCGGCAGGGCACGAACGGCACGGCCCGGATCGAGGCCCAGCCCGCCCTGCTCCGGCTGGCGCGATAACCGCGAAAAGCGCAGCACCTCGGGAGCCTTGATGCGCGGGCGCCAGCGGCGCGGCGCGAGGTGGCGGGCGCCCAGAAGCGCGAAAGCTTCCCTCTGGGCGCTCTGCGCCTGCCCTCCCCCGCCCGCGAAGGAGGCGCAGCCGAACATGAGCGCCACCCCCTCATCGCGCACGACGCGCGCAAGACCCGCCAGCGCCATGCGCAGCACATCGGGATCATTGCTGCCGGGCGCCGTGCAGAAGCGCCCCATTTCCAGCATCGCCCCCCGATGATCCGCGAGCGGGCGCAGATCGTAGTGCCGGGCCGCATAGCCCGCACCGACCGCCGACCCGTCGGGGTGGACGGTGAAGCGCAGACACCCAAGCAGCCGGCCATCGCCGCACGTTTCGATCAGCATGTGGCGCCAACGGGCGTCAAAGGCATCGCGATCGAGGGCCGGCCCCTTGCGGGCGGGAAAGAAGGCGCGGTGGCGCAGCTCCTGCACGGCGCGCAGATCGGCACTGTCACCGGCCAGCCGGAGCCGGTATCCTCCCCTCTCAAGCAGGGGCTGCGGCTTGCGGCCCCTCGGGTGATGGCGAAGCCTGTTCATGCCGCTTCATATGCCGCCCGAAGCATGGCAGACAAGATGACACGCAGCATGACAGTGCGGCCGAGGGCCGGCTCCCTGCGGCATGAAGCGGGCGAAAACGGCATCGAGAAAGGGAAGCACAATGAACAAGATCGTGAAATCGGACGAAGAATGGCGCGCACAGCTTTCGGATCTGGCCTACAGGGTCACCCGCAAACACGGCACCGAGCGCGCCTTTACCCATGACGATTTCCCCTCCGGGCCGGGGATCTTCCGCTGCATCTGCTGCGATCAGCCGCTTTTCGATTCGCGCGCCAAGTTCGATTCGGGCACCGGATGGCCGAGCTTCTTTCAGCCGATCGCGCCCGAGGCTCTGGGCGAAAGCGAGGATCGGCGGCTGTTCATGAAACGCACCGAGGTGCATTGCGCGCGCTGCGATGCGCATCTGGGGCATGTCTTTCCCGATGGCCCGCCGCCCACCGGCCTGCGCTACTGCATCAATGGAGTGGCGCTCAGATTCGAGCCGGCGGATGAAGGTGGGAGCACCTGAAAAACGCCCGCACCTGGCGATGACATGGATCGTGTCGTGCCTGAGCGATTTTCCCCCGCCCGGGGCGCAGAGCGGCCCGCGCATGCGCCCGCCCGCCCCCTCGGCGGGCGCATGCGCGCCCGCCCGGGCGATCGCACGCCCTCCATCGGGGGCACCAGAGGATCCCGAGAATCCGATCAGAGCCGCCTTGCAGTCGTGCCGCCCGCCATTGCCGATTGTCGCTATTGGCCGCCCAGCACGTCGCCGGCGCGGATATTGCCGATATTGCCCAGAAGCTGGCGGATGAAGCTCACGCCCTTGATGTTGCTGTCCGTCACGCGGCGGGAAATGGGCACCACCCGGCCATCCTCGAGCGTGAAGCGCTCCACGTTCTGCACCACGCCCTGCGAATCGAAGGAAATGGCCACCAGCTGGCGATCGATCTCCCGGGGCTCGTACATGGCGAAATGGCGCCAGCGGCTCTGGACGTAATACCACCGGCCATCCCTTTTCACGCCATAGGTCGTGGGGCTGCCGATTTCCTCGGCCACGCTCTCGCGCGTGCTCACGCCGACGACGATGTTTTCAAGCTCGGAATCATCGGGCACATAGCCATGATTGCGGTAAACGGCGCTGCAGCCGGCGAGGGCAAGCAGCAGCAATCCGGCCAAGGCCTTTCTGAAATACACGAACAATTCCGACATCCCCGTCCCTTGCAAAGCTGGCAACCCGCTCCTATCCGGCTTACAGAAGGATTGGCAGCGGTTCAAGAATGGAAGCAGCGCACGGATGAAGAAGGATCGCCAGAAAACGCCCGGCGGGGCCAAGGATCAATCGCCCGGGAGCGAAGCGCGGGCGCATGCCTCCTCTCCCCGCCGCCTGCGGGTGCGCGCGCTCGACCCCGAAAACCCGACCCCGTTCCGCTTCGAGCCGGATGCCGCGGAGCGTGGCGAAATCGCCGCGCGGCTCGGGCTCGAGAAGCTGAAAAAGCTGCGCTTTCAGGGCCATGTGGAGGCAGAAGGCGCGGAGGACTGGCGCCTTGACGCCATGCTTGGCGCAACCGTCGTGCAGCCCTGCGTGGTGAGCCTCGAGCCTGTGACCACAAGGATAGATGCGCCCGTCACCCGGCGTTATCTCAGGGAGCTGGCCGATCGCGAAGCGGAGATCGCGGCCAGCGGCACGGGCGAGGAGGGCATCGAGATCCCCGAAGATGACAGCGCCGAGCCGCTCGGGCGCGATATCGACCTCTGGGAAGTGATGATCGAATCCCTCGCGCTTGCCCTGCCCGATTATCCGCGCAGCCCCGGCGCCGCGCTGGAAAAGGGCGAATACACGCCTCCGGGCAGCGCCCCGCAAGCGCAGGAAGAGCCCCGCGAAAACCCCTTCGCGAGCCTCGCCGCCCTGCGCCGCAAGCTCGGTGACGAAGGCAGTGGCGGTGAGGGAAACGGCAGCGGGCAAGCCGGAGGTGACGGCTGATCCCCCGGCACTCCCCGCCTGCCATGCGCAAGCGGCAAGGCTCACGGGAAAACACAAGAAAACACTTGCACAGCCCCGGATTCGCAGTATGTTCCCGCCCTCGCTCACATCAGGCTTGGCAGCGGCTTCGCAAAGGCGTATGACGCTGCGATAACATGAACCGGGGCCCGTCCCCAAACTGCAAATCGGGGCCCGCCCCCATCTATCCGAGGTTGAGACATGGCTGTCCCTCAGAACAAGGTCACGCGTTCGCGCCGCAACAATCGCCGTTCGCATGATGCGCTGGTTGCCGCTAACCCGGCCGAATGCCCCAATTGCGGCGAACTGAAGCGCCCGCATCACGTCTGCGCCGCCTGCGGCCACTACGACGAGCGCGAGGTCGTTTCCCTGGTTGACGAAATCGACCTGGACGAAGACGACGCCGCATAAGCCGGCGCCTGGCGGTGCGGCATGAATGACCGGCAGCAAAACGCCCCGGGCGGGCCCGCAGAGGGCCGGATTGTCATTTCCGTCGATGCCATGGGCGGCGATCGCGGGCCGGTGGCCGTGGTCGCCGGCATGGCCGATTGTGCCGCACGCCACCCGGAGCTCGATTTCATCGTGCATGGCGATGGCGAGGAGCTCGAACGCCTGATCTCGAGGCGCAAGGGCCTCGCCGGGCGCTGCGAGATCCGCGCCACCGAGGGCGTCGTCAGCATGGACGACAAGCCGAGCCAGGTGATGCGCAACGGCAAGGGCACCTCCATGTGGTCCGCCATCGAGGCGGTGCGCGCGGGCGATGCGGCGGCAGCCGTTTCCTGCGGCAACACCGGCGCGCTGATGGCGCTCTCGATGCTGCGGCTGCGCAAGCTGCCCGGCGTCAACCGCCCCGCCATCGCCTGCCTCTGGCCCTCGCGCAATCCCGGCGGCTTCAACATCATGCTCGACGTGGGCGCCGATATCCGCGCCGACGAGCGCGATCTGATGCAATACGCGCTGATGGGCGCCTCCTATGCGCGCAACGGCCTCGGCATCGCGCGCCCCCGCATCGGGCTCCTGAATGTCGGCACCGAGGAATTCAAGGGCCGCCCCGAGCTGAAGCTTGCCGGCGATCTTATCGAGGCCAGCGCGCCGCGGGGTGATTTCGATTACGTGGGCTTCGTGGAAGGGGGCGATATCCCGTCCGCGCGGGTGGACGTGATCGTGACCGACGGCTTCACCGGCAATGTGGCGCTGAAGACAGGCGAGGGCACGGCCACCCTGATCCGCGAATTCCTGCGCGAGGCCTTCAGGGCCACGCCCCTTTCGCGCATCGCCGCGCTGCTGGCCATGACCTCCCTGCGCCGCCTCGCCCGGCGCATCGATCCCCGCCGGGTGAACGGCGGGGTGTTCCTCGGGCTCAACGGCACGGTCGTCAAATCCCACGGCAGCGCCGATGCCACCGGCGTTTCCGCCGCCATCGGGCTGGCGCTCAGGCTGGCGAAATCCGGCTTCTCGCAAAAACTCGCGGCGCGGGTTGCATCCGCCAATCAGGCGGCTGAAAATGCGGGCGGGGAAACAGGGGAGCAAAACGGGGCATGAGAACGGGAGCGGGTGACATCGCATGACGATAAGGGCCGTGGTGAGGGGCGTCGGGCATTACCTGCCCGAGCGGGTTGTCCCCAATGCCGAATTCGAGAAAAGCCTCGATACCTCGGATGAGTGGATCCGCAGCCGCTCCGGCATCGAGCGGCGCCATTTCGCCGCCGAGGGGCAGACGACCTCCGATCTCGCCACCCGCGCCGCGCGCGCCGCACTGGCGGATGCGGGGATCGGGGCCAGCGATCTGGATGCCATCGTGCTCGCCACCTCCACCCCCGATCTCACCTTTCCCGCCGCCGCCACGATGGTGCAGGCGGCGCTTGGCATGGAGGGGGGGTTTGCCTTTGACGTGCAGGCCGTCTGCGCCGGTTTCATCTATGCGCTGGCCAATGCCAATGCGCTGATCGTCTCGGGGCAGGCGCGCCGGGTGCTGGTGATCGGCGCCGAAACCTTCAGCCGCCTGATGGACTGGGAGGATCGCAGCACCTGCGTGCTGTTTGGCGATGGCGCGGGCGCACTGGTGCTGGAGGCGCAGGAGGGCAAGGGCATCGCCGCGGATCGCGGGATCCTCGCCGTCGATCTCCACTCCGACGGCCGCTTCAAGGATATCCTCTATGTGGACGGCGGCGTTTCCACCGGCACCAGCGGGCATCTCAGGATGCAGGGGCGCGAGGTTTTCCGCCACGCGGTGGAAAAGCTCGCCGCCACGGCGGAAACGGCGCTTGAAAAGCTCGGCCTTTCGCCTGGGGAAATCGATTGGCTGGTGCCCCACCAGGCCAATCTGCGCATCATAAAGGGCACCGCCCAGAAGATGGGCATCCCGCTCGATCGGGTGGTGATCACGGTGCAGGATCACGGCAATACCTCCGCCGCATCCATTCCGCTCGCGCTTTCCATCGGCAAGGAGCGCGGGCAGATCCGCACGGGCGATCTCCTGCTCCTGGAGGCGATCGGCGGCGGGCTCACCTGGGGCGCGGTGATACTGCGCTGGTAAGCGGCCGGCAAGCGGCTGACAAGCGCCGGAAAGGCCGATTTGCAAGCCATTGATATTGACTCGGAATTTCCTTCCGCCCTATGCTTCCACGCAGTCAACGGGGGATTTCATGAGCAACAGGACATTGACACGAATGGATTTGAGCGAGGCCGTGCTGCGCGAGGTCGGCCTCAGCCGCAATGAAAGCGCGCAGCTGGTGGAAGAGGTGCTGCAGCTGATGTCGGATGCGCTGGTGGCGGGGGAGCAGGTGAAGATCTCTTCCTTCGGCACCTTCAGCGTGCGCGAAAAGGGCCAGCGCATCGGGCGCAATCCGAAAACCGGCGAAGAGGTGCCGATCCTGCCCCGCAGGGTGCTGAGCTTCCGCCCCTCGCATCTGATGAAGGAGCGCGTTGCCAAGGGCAACAGGAAGCGCTGAGGGGCAACACGAGCATGGCCAAATCGCCCGACGCCTTCCGCACCATAAGCGAAGTGGCCGAATGGCTGGATACGCCCGCCCATGTGCTGCGTTTCTGGGAAAGCCGTTTCCCGCAGATCAAGCCGGTGAAGCGCGCTGGCGGGCGGCGCTATTACCGCCCGGGCGACATGCTTCTGATCGGCGGCATCAAGAAGCTGCTGCATGAAGACGGCATGACGATCAAGGGCGCGCGCAAGCTCCTGAAGGAAAAGGGCGTGAAATACGTCGCCTCCCTTTCCCGCCCGCTCGATACCCCCCTGAGCGAAATCCCCGAGATCAGCGGCATCACCATCGAGGGAACGAAGGTGATGGAAGCGGTGGAGGCGGCCCGGGCGGCGCAGCGGGGGTCCGAGCCCGAAGCGCCGGGCGCGCAGGAGGGCGCCGAGGCGCCCCCGCCGCAGGAGGCAGCCCCGCACGCGGCTCACGCGGCTTCGGAGATTCCCGCTCCGCCAGAAGATGCAGCAGCCGAAACCGCCCCCGAACCCGCACCTGAACCCATCGCCGAAACATCACCGGCAGAGGAGCCGGCACCCGAGCCCACGGCCTGGGATATAGGCACCACGGCAGAGCCCGCCCAGGGCGCCGCCGAACACCCCCCGCAGGAGCCGGTATCCGGCGCGAGCGGCAAGGAGGCGGAGGAAGGGCCTGCGCCAACCTCAGCGGAAGATGCGGCTGGTCAGGTGACGCCCGAAGCAGAGACCCACGAAGAGCAGGAAGCCAGGCAGCCGGCAGCGGAGGAAGCGCCCGAGGCCTTCCCGGAGGAACCCGTGGAAACTGCCGAAGAGACGCTGTTCCGCCACGGGGGCGAAACGGAAACGCCGCCCCCTCCGGCCGAAGCCGAAGCGGAGCCCCCTGCCCCCGCCTCTGCGTCCGGGATCGAGGCTGACAGTCAGGCCGCCGCCCCGCGGATACCCACGGGGGAAACGGGGGAAACCGTGCCCTCGGAACCGGCAGAGGAAGGCGCGCGGCGGGAGGCCCTGGAGGATGCGCCCGGATCTTCCGCGCCGGAGGCCACGCCCGAGGAGGCGCCGCAGGAAATCCTGTTTGCCCATGCCGGGGCCGGAGAAGATGCGGCAGGCCAGTCCTCCCCCCCGGAGGCGGCTTCACAGACCGAGCCGGAAACCGGCGCAGAGGCCGAACCCGCTGCCGGCGATGCGGTTGCTCAGGCATCGGCAGAAGAAACCGCCGCGCCAGTGCCTCCCCAAGCGCGGCCACAAACAGAAACCGGTGAGATCGTTCTCATGATCGAACGGCTGCGCCTGCGCGATCCTGCCGCACCCGTGGCCGATCGCGAAAAGCTGGCGCTGATCTGCCGCCGCCTTTCCGCGCTCCATCAGATGATGGGCCTCGATCAGGGCGGCAGGCCCGGCGGCTGAGCTGCGGGCTCCGGCGATGGCGCAAAAGATGCGATTTCACGCTTGCCCCCGCGCGCAAAAACGGTATGTAGAGGCCCATGTCGGGCTATGGCGCAGTCTGGTAGCGCGTCCGTCTGGGGGACGGAAGGTCGCAGGTTCAAGTCCTGCTAGCCCGACCACCGAAACACCCGCCCGCATGAAAGATGCGTGGGCGGGTTTGTTGTATGCGGGGGTGTGAGGCGATGCCTTTTGCGGTGAAGCGGCCGGGGGTTCTGGCCAGCCAGCAGATCAGGGGGCTGATCGAAGCCGGAGCGCTCAGAGCGCGCCCGCAGATCACCGCCGATCAGATCCAGCCCGCTTCGCTCGATCTGCGGCTTGGGGACGTGGCATACCGGGTGCGCGCCTCCTTCCTTCCGGGGCGTGAGGCCACGGTGGCCGAGCGGCTCGGCGAATTCGAGATGCATCGGGTGGATCTCTCGGGCGGCGCGGTGCTCGAGAAGGGCGCCGTCTATCTGGTGCCGCTGCAGGAAAGCCTCGCCCTGCCCGAGGGGATCGGGGCGGTCGCCAATGCCAAATCCTCCACCGGGCGGCTCGATCTCCTCACCCGCTGCGTCACCGACAGAGGCCGCGAATTCGACCGCATCGCGCCCGGCTATGCAGGCCCGCTCTATGCCGAGATCTGCCCGCGCTCGTTTTCGGTGCTGGTGCGCCCGGGGATGCGGCTCAACCAGATCCGTTTCCGCGCCGGCGAAGCGGTGCTTTCGGACGCGGAGCTCATGGAGCTGCATCGCCAGAAGGGGCTGGTGAGCGGGGAGGCGCATATCGATCAGGGGCTGGCCTTCTCGGTGGATCTCTGCCCGGATGAGGGCGATCTCGTGGGCTACCGCGCGAAGCCGCATGCGGGCGTGATCGATCTCGATCGGATCGGTCGGTATGATCCGGCCGATTTCTGGGAGGAAATCCGCAGCCGCGAGGGCCGGATCATCCTCGATCCCGGCGCCTTCTACATTCTCGTCAGCCGCGAGGCGGTGCACATCCCGCCCGATTGCGCCGCCGAGATGGCCCCCTATCTCGCCATGGTGGGCGAATTCCGGGTGCATTACGCCGGCTTCTTCGATCCCGGCTTCGGTCATGCTGCTGCCGGCGGCGCCGGCTCGCGCGGGGTTCTGGAGGTGCGCTGCCACGAGGCGCCCTTCGTGCTGGAGCATGGGCAGGTGGTGGGCCGGCTTGTCTATGAACGGATGAGCGAGGTGCCCGATCAGCTTTACGGCGCCGGCATCCGCTCCAATTACCAGGGCCAGGGGCTGAAGCTCTCAAAGCACTTTCGCGCCCGCCCCTGATATCCCGCCGGCCTGATCGTGGTTCCACATCGGCAACACCTTCCAAAGGTATGAATTTCCAGACTTGCAATCGCCATGCGCGCAGGTACGATCCATGCAAACGCAGGCACTCATTTCGCCTGCAAGAGGTTGTTTTTGTAGCAAGTGATACGGTTTCCCTTTTCATCACGTTTGTTGCTGACGCAACGACATTCAGGAGTGACGGACATGAACATCACCACCATGAAAACCCTGCGCGCGGCCTTTCTGGCCGGCCTGATCGCCGGCCCGGCCATGGCTCAGAATTTCGAGGCCGGGGTTGATCTCAACTATCTCGGGATTGCCCATTCCGAAGGGCAGACCGTCGGCTTCGGGTTCAATGCCGCGCCCGAGCTGTGGGTGCGGTTCAATGCACCATCGGGGCTTTACTACGGGCTGAATGCCTTTCGCCTGAGCGCCACCAGCACCGATCCGGCAACCGTCTATGACAAGATCACCATGCAGACGATCGATCTCACGGTCGGCAAGGCCTTCAGCCTTGGCGGCAACACGCGCGCCAAGCTCTACGGCGGGCTGCGGCATGCGAAATATTCCGAGCGCAGATCGGGCGGTGGGAGCACCCTCGATGTGCCGAAAGCCTGGGGTGTGCTGGCCGGATTCGAGGTGGATCAGCCGCTTGGAGACAGGTTCTCGCTCTATGGCGGGAGCGAGGCGGCGATCCTTTTCGCGCCCGACTACACCGATGGCGGCAGCGCGGAACAGAACCTGGCCTTCAACACCATCGATCTCGATCTCGGGCTGAAATACGGATCGGATCTTGCCAACGGGCGCGGCTGGTATGCCAGCGGCGGGCTGACGGCAAAGCTGTGGAATGGCGTCAGTGACGATGATTCGGAAAACACGAGCGCCTATGGATTCAAGCTCTCGGTCGGGATGAATTTCTGATACCTGCGCCTTGCCGTGAAGCCCCGCTGCCCTGTGGCGGGGCTTTGCGCTCTTCACGCCAACTCCCGCGCGTGGCATGCCCCCGGATGCCTCCGGCGGGGATATTTATCGACCAGTGATGGGAGGGAGCGGGGTTCAATCCTCGAACAGTTCGCTCTGGCCTTCGAGGCTTTCCTCTTCCTCCTCCTCACCATCGCCGGCGCCCGGCATCTGGCCTGGGGGCGGGCGGCTGTCGAGCAGGCCGGCGGCGCGCAGCTCCTTCAGCCCCGGCAGATCGCGGGCGCTTTCGAGGCCGAAGTGATCGAGGAATTCCTGCGTCACCACATAGGTGACGGGGCGGCCCGGGGTCATCCGGCGGCGGCCGAAGCGGATCCATTCCATCTCCAGCAGCTGATCGATGGTGCCGCGCGAGACGGAGACGCCGCGGATCTCCTCGATCTCGGCGCGCGTGCAGGGCTGGTGATAGGCGATGATGGCGAGCGTCTCGATGGCGGCGCGGCTGAGCTTGCGGGTCTCGACCGTTTCCTTCTGCATCAGGAAGCCGAGATCGGGCGCGGTGCGCATGGCCCAGGCATCTCCCACCCGCACGAGGCGCACGCCGCGCCCCTCGTAGCGTTTGCGCAGATGCACCAGCGCCTCGGCGGGATCCGAGCCATGGGGCATGCGCGCCTGGAGCTCGCGCAGGGTCACGGGATCGGCGGAGGCGAAAAGGATCGCTTCCACCATGCGCTCCTGCTCGCCCATGGGCGGGGCCTCGAAGAGGCTTTCCTCCTTCTCCTCGCTGGCGTCGGTTTCAGCCATCCGGTGCGACCTTTCTTCTGATTTCGATGGG
>JALVEX010000069.1 GCA_027030435.1 Paracoccaceae bacterium | reverse complement strand
CATCAGCGATCGTGCCGGTGCCGATGTATCGGCCGCGCTCATGCTTGGCGGTGCGGAGGTGGGGCTCGGCTTCGGGCTCAGCCACGCGCTCGGGGTTTTCGATGCGCGCATGGTGCGCATTTATCGCCGCCTGGGCTGGCCCCCCATGATCCTCGGCAGCGAAGGGCAGGGCCGCGAAAAGACAAGCCTCGGCCTCTGGGCCTTCGGGCGCTCCGTGCGCGAGCGGCTGCTGCGGCGGGCGGGAATTTCCGATGAGGTTTCGCGGCAATGGTTCATGCGCGCCTTCGGGCATCTGGAGCTCATGCGGGCTGCGAGCTGAGGCGGGGCTTCCCGCTGGCATCGGGCAGCGGCGCGCTGTAGGCTCGGGCCATGAAAGAGCCGCCCGCCATCGCCTATTCCGAAGATCAGGCCGAAGCCCATGATCGGGTGGCGGAAATGCTGCGCGATGCGGGGATCGATATCGAGGCGGGCAGGCTTCTGCCGCCTTCCGGCAAGGGGGGCGGTATCCTCGCGGTCACCGGCAAGGCGGGATCGGGCAAGACGATGCTTCTCGCCGCCCTCCATCGGGCGATGGAAGAGGCCGGGGTCGAGATCATCGGCGGCGATTACGAGGGGCGGGCGCGCGCTGGCCGGCGAACGCTCGCCATACTCGCGCCAACGAACAAGGCTGCAAGCGTGCTGCGTGCAGAGGGCGTGCCGGCCACGACGATCCACCGCATTCTCTACACCCCCGTCTATGATCCGGAATATGAAAAGCTCGCCGAATGGCTGGCCGGGGGCGGGAAGGGCGAGCGCCCGGATATCGAAGGGTTGGAAGAGGCCGCTTTCGAGCGCGCGCTTGCGTTTTACGCCAGCCACAAATCCATCCCCGGCGCGCTGGCCGCCGCGGGGCTCAGGGGATCGGATTTCATCACCGGCTGGAAGCGGCGCGATGATCCCCTCGATATCGGCTTCATCGATGAAAGCTCGATGCTCGATCGCCAGCAGCTCGATGATCTGAAGGAAATCTTCTCCACCCTCGTTCTCTTCGGCGATCCAGCGCAGCTTGCGCCGGTGAAGCAATCGGGCAGGATGGTGTTTGACGATCTGCCCGAGGAGCGACGCGTCAATCTTTCGCGCATCCATCGCCAGGCCGCCGACAATCCGATCCTCGATCTGGCCCATGCGCTTGGCGATCCGGCCCTGTGCTTTGGCGATTTCGAGCGCATGGTGGCAGAAGCCGCCCGGCGCGATGAGCGGGTGGTGGTGAGCCAGCGCGTGGATGCCGCGATGATGGCGCGCTCGCCGGTTCTTGTCTGGACAAACAAGACCCGCATCCGCCTCATCCATGCCTTCCGCACGGCATATGACGCGCCCGCTGACATGCTCCTGCCCGGCGAGCCCCTTATCTGCGATGGCATCGAGCTGCCTCTGAAGCACCGGCGCAAGCGCATCGATCTTGAGGCGCGCGGGCTGATCAAGGGCGCGCAGGTGATCTATCTCGGCCCCGGCCGCAATCCCGGATTTTCGCGCCTGCACGTGATCGGCGCGCCCGATCCGCGCCTCTCCGCGGCCTCCATCATCAAGATCGAGCGGCCCGACGAGGAAGAGCCCTTCATTCCCTCCGCCGCCCACATGGGAGCGGCCTTTCTGCATGGGGCGGCGGTTACCATTCACAAGGCTCAGGGAAGCCAGTGGAAGAATGTGCAGGTTTTCGCGCCCGATCTGGCGATGGCGGCGCGCATGGGGCGGGAAGAGGCGGGCCAGCCGCTCTGGAAGAGGCTTGCCTATGTGGCGATCACCCGGGCCGAAAAGCGGCTTTTCTGGGTGGTGCGCAATCGCCTCGCGCTGCCGGGAGAGCCGCTTTCGATCGATGATCTGAAGGCGCCGCAGGCTGAACTGCGCCTTGAACCCCAGACGGGCAAGGGCTGAATGCCCTCATCCCCTGAGATAGCGGAAGGCGGATGATGCGCCCCAGCCGGCGATGATCGCGATCACGATCGAAAGAAGGCCGTAGATCAGCGGGCGCTGATGGGCGAGATTGAAGATCCAGCGCTCCACGCCGACCTTGTTGACCTCGATCGCCGTCTTGTAGACATCAACCACGCGCCCCTTGCGGGTGAGAAAGACACGGGCGGAATAAGTACCCTCGACAAGGTTTGAGGGCAGGCGCACCGAGGTTCGGAAAAGCGTTTTGGCACGCAGGCGCACCCCGCCTTCGTTCATCTGATAGAGGCCGGCCTTGCGGCGCAGGCGGATCAGGGCCTCGATGAATTCAGGGGTGTCGGGAGAGAGCTGGGTTGTCCAGAAGGAGGTGATCGCCTGACGGATCGATATGTTGTGCGCGAGATCTTCCGAGCCGATCAGGATCTCGCGCATCGGCGCGTTGGTGGAAACCGCATAGAAGCTCGGCGCTGAATCGATATGCACCGCATCCGCATTCACCCAGATCCCGGCGCGGCGCGCCTTGCGCCGCACCACGATCGGCTCCGAAGGCCCGGCAATGGTGACGATGAGCCCGAGCGGGGCATCCTCGGGCGGCGGCGCCTCTCGCCTGATGGCGCCGAAAACCAGGATCTCGGAGCCGATGAAACGGGTCGTGATGGCCACGTGGTTTTGCGAGAGGTCGGCGATGATCTCCTCTTCCGGCTCGGCCTGTGCGCCAATAGGCCTGAGCGGCAGGATCGTGATGGCCATGGCAAGGAGCAGAAGCGCGCGGATCATCATGCCCCCCCTTTCAGCCGGGAGATGCTGTAAAGCTCTTCAGGCTCCAGAACGAGGCCGATCGCGATCTTGGCGCAGACGGCAAGCACAAGGAGTGCCAGCAGGATGCGCAGCTGTTCGGCCTTGAGCCTGGTGCCGATTCCGGCCCCAATCTGGGCACCGATCACTCCGCCCACGATCAGCAGAACGGCAAGAACCATATCGACCGAATAGTTCGTGGTGGCGTGCATGAGCGTGGTGAAACCGGACACGAAGATGATCTGGAAAAGCGAAGTTCCGACAACGACCTTTGTCGGCATTCCAAGGAGATAGATCATCGCCGGCACCATGATGAAACCGCCGCCCACCCCCATGATGGCGGAAAGCACGCCCACCGTCGCGCCCACCAGGAGCGGCGGGATCACAGAGATGTAAAGCCCGGAGCGGCGGAACTTCATCTTCAGAGGCAGGGCATGGATCCAGGTGTGATGATGCCTTTTCGCGCGATAACCGGGCTTTCGCGCGCGCTGCATGGCGCGCAGGCTTTCCATCAGCATCAGAAATCCGATCACCCCGAGAAAGCCCACATAGGATAGCTGCACCAGTAGATCGATCTGTCCGATCCGACTGAGATAGGCAAAGAGCTGCACGCCGAGCGCCGCCCCCGCAAGCCCGCCGGCAAGCAGTACGCTGCCCATGCGCAGATCCACCGAGCGCTTCTTCAGATGCGCCAGAACGGCAGAGAAGGATGAGGCGACGATCTGGTTGGTGCCCGTGGCCACCGCCACGGGGGGCGGGATGCCGATGAAGAAGAGGAGCGGCGTGATCAGGAAGCCGCCGCCCACGCCGAACATCCCCGAAAGCAGCCCGACGATCCCGCCAAGCCCCAAGAGCAGGAGGGCGTTCACGGAAATCTCGGCAATGGGGAGGTAAACCTGCATGGGCTTCCCTTCATGGCCCGCCCGCGGCTGCGGGCAGGCAAATATGCTTTGTTCCTGCCTATAGGGCAGGGGCGCGGTGATTTCTAGCGCTCTTTGACGTAGGGTTCGCCGCCCGCGCGCGGCGGCACCGCCTTGCCGACGAAGCCCGCGAGGATCACCACCGTGAGGATATAGGGCAGCGCCTGGGTGAACTGCACCGGGATGGTGAAAAGGCCGAACACGTCGATATTCGGGAAAAGATTGCTGATCGCCTCCAGAAGCCCGAAGAGGAGCGTTGCCATCAGCAGATACCAGGGCCGCCATTTGGCGAAGATGAGGGCGGCAAGGGCGATATAGCCGCGCCCGGCCGTCATCTCGCGCCCGAAGGCGGCGCCCTGCGAGGTGGAGAGATAGGCCCCTGCCATGCCGCAGAGCACGCCGGCGATCAGCACGGCCGCAAAGCGCAGCCGGGTCACTGATACTCCGGCGGTATCCACCGAGGCCGGGTTTTCCCCCACCGCCCGCAGGCGCAGCCCGAAGCGAGTGCGAAACAGGATCCACCAGCTGAGCGGCACCAGAGCGAAGGCCACATATACGAGCGGCTTGTGGCCGGAGATCACATCGGCGTAGATCGGCCCGAGAAGGGGCACGTCGCGCAGCGCATCGGCAAACGGAAGCTCGATCGGGTGGAAGCGCGCGGCGCCCGAAAGGGCCGGTGTCTGCCCGCCCTTGTGATACCAGGCATTGCCGAGCACCACCGTAAGCCCCGAGGCAAGGAAATTGAGCGCCACCCCCGATATCAGCTGATTGCCGCGGAAGGTGATCGAGGTGACGCCGTGGATCACGGCAAAGACCATCGAGGCCGCGATGCCCCCGAGCATCCCGATCCAGACGTTTCCCGTCTCGTAGGACACGGCGGCGGCGAAGAAGGCGGAGATCAGCATCTTGCCCTCAAGCCCGATATCAAAAATGCCGGAGCGTTCGGAGAAAAGCCCTGCGAGGCCGGCAAAGATCAGCACAACGGAAACGGTGATCATCTGGTTGAGGGTTACCAGAAAGAGGATGAAGGCTTGCGAATGTTCCATCACGCGGTCCTCTTCTTGCGGTCGAGATAGAGGAAGAGCTTCTCGAGCGGCGCGCGCACCATGTTGTCGAGCGCGCCGGTAAACAGGATGATCAGCGCCTGGATCACAAGCACCATCTCCTTGCTGAGATTGGGCATTTCCCACAGCAGTTCGAAGCCCCCTTGCGTGAGCATCCCGAAGAGGATTGCCGCCAGTACGATGCCGAACGGGTGCGAGCGCCCCATGAGCGCCACCGCGATCCC
>JALVEX010000068.1 GCA_027030435.1 Paracoccaceae bacterium | reverse complement strand
CGAGATTGGCGATGAGCACGCCGATCTTCTCCTGGGGGTCTGGCGCTTTCTGCATGGGTTGACTTTCCTGTCTGGTGCCTTGGCGATCTCTAGCAGGTTTTGGCCGGGCTTCAATTGCGCCCATTGGGCGCAGGATCGGGAAGCGGGATTTCCGATGTGCCCAATGCCTCCGCCAGGCTGGCCTTCGCCGAGCCGGGGCGCAGGGGCTTGGGCTGATCGGGCGATGGGGCCCAGCCGGTGAGAAAAACCATCTCGAACGTTGCCCGGATGCGCCCTTCCGCATCCGAAAATGCCGCGCTGTAGCGCCGGGCGGCCTCGGCAAACAACTGGCGCGGGGCGAAGCGGCGATGGCGGGCCTGAAGTGCGTTGGCCTCTCCCATTGCGCGCAGATCGCGCATGAGATGGAAGGGCGTTTCATAGCTGACGCTCAGCGGCAGGCTGTCGGCCACCGGCAGGGCGAGGCCCGCGCGCTGGAGGAGCGCACCGAGATCACGGATCTCGCCCATCGGCAGCACGCGCGGGGAAAGCCCGCCCGTGAGCGCGATTTCGGCTTCTGCCAGAGCGGCGCGCAGTTCGTGGAGCGTCTGGCCGCCCATCATTGCGGCGATCATGAGCCCGTCGGGGCGGAGCGCGTGGCGGCATTGAACAAGCTGGCCAACCGGATCATTCGCCCAGTGAAGCGCGAGGGTGTGAAGCACCAGATCATGCGCGCCGGGAGTGAGATCGAGCACCTCTGATTCAGACACGACTTTCGCCTCAGGCATGAAACCGCGCCAGAAATCCGGGAAACCCGTCACGATCGCCGGTTTTGTAAACCGCCTGTTAACCTCGTTCAGTCTTTCCTTGATCTCGCGGGCCGCTTCTTCGTGCAGGAAGAGGGCCGGTGCGGGCAGGGCCATGGCGCGGGCGCGGTTGCGGGCAAGGGCGATCGTGTCTGTCAGGGCGGGCGGGGCGTTCATTCGGGGTTCCTCGTTTGCGGTGTTTTAGGAGGAATACATGCAGATGCAAAGCGCGCTTGAGATGATCTATCCCTCGCAATGCCTCTCGTGCAGCGAGCGGGTGATGGATGATTTCGGCCTGTGCGGATCATGCTGGCGGGAAACGCCCTTCATCAGCGGCCTTGTGTGCGACAAATGCGGTGTGCCGATGCTGGGGGATCCGGAGGGCGAGGCGGCATCGCTTTGCGATGATTGCCTGTCCGTTGCCCGGCCCTGGGCGCGGGGGCGCTCGGTGCTTGTCTATTCGGGCAATGCGCGGCGCATCGTGCTGGCGCTGAAGAACGGCGATCGCCATGATCTCGCGCGCCCGGCCGCAGGCTGGATGGCCGCCGCCGCGCGGCCGATCCTGCGGGATAACAGCCTGATCGTGCCGGTGCCCCTGCATTGGATGCGGCTCCTCAAGCGGCGCTACAACCAGGCAGCGCTTCTCGGGCAGGAGCTTTCGCATCAGCTCAGGCTCGCGCATTGCCCCGATCTCCTGCAGAGAACACGGCGAACGCGCCGCCTTGATGGCTTGAACAGGGAGGAGCGATTCAGGATGGTGGCCGGCTGCTTCCGGGTTCACCCTCGCCGCCGCCACAGGATCATCGGCCGCCCCGTGCTCCTCGTGGATGACGTGATGACAACCGGGGCCACGCTCGCCGCCTGTGCCGAAGCCTGCCTCAACGCCGGTGCCGCCGAGGTCAATGTTCTCATTCTGGCGCGCGTTGCGAAGGATGGTTGATTCCTGATAAGGGAGCCTCAGCAACGAGGCGCATCAGGAAAGAAACCCATGAAGCCGATCACGATCTACACCACCCCTTTCTGCGGCTATTGCCATGCCGCCAAGCGGCTGCTTACCAACAAGGGGCAGGTGTTTACGGAAATTGACGTCAGCCGGAACCCGGAGCAACGCCAGGAAATGATGGCGCGTGCAGGCGGGCGCCATACCGTGCCGCAGATCTTCATCGGCGATATTCATGTGGGCGGGTATGACGATCTGGCCGCCCTGGAGCGGGCGGGCAAGCTCGATCAGTTGCTCGCCGCCTGATGGCCATGCTGCGCGCCGCCCTCCTCCAGCTCAATTCTTCGGATGATCCGGCGGAAAATCTGCCTGTCACGCTGGAGATGATCCGCGAGGCTGCGGCAGGGGGCGCGGATTTCGTGCTGACCCCGGAGGTGACGAATTGCGTTTCCGAAAGCCGGGCCCGTCAGCGCGAGGTGCTTCAATGCGAAGCCGAGGATATCACCCTTGCCGCATTGCGCGGCGAGGCCCGGCGGCTCGGGATAACCATCCTGATCGGCTCCCTCGCGCTCAGGACGGATGATCCCGATGGCCGCTTTGCCAATCGCTCCTTCCTCATCGGGCCGGATGGCGTGATCATTGCCCGCTATGACAAGATCCACATGTTTGACGTGGATCTGGGCGGTACGGAGAATTTTCGTGAATCAGCCGGGTTTCGGCCGGGCGATCGCGCGGTGACGGGGGATGCGCCATTCGGGCGGGTTGGGCTCACGATCTGCTATGATGTGCGCTTCCCCCATCTCCATCGGGCGCTGGCGAAGGGGGGCGCAACGATTCTCACCGCGCCGGCGGCCTTCTCGCCGGTTTCAGGCGCCGCACATTGGCATGTGCTTCAGCGCGCCCGCGCCATCGAGAACGGCTGCTTCGTGCTCGCGCCGGCGCAATGCGGCCTGCACCGGGCCCGGGCGGGCCGCGCGCGGCGCACATACGGCCATTCGCTCGCCGTTTCGCCCTGGGGGGAAATCCTGATCGACGGCGGGGAAAAGCCCGGCATTTTCCCGGTTGATCTCGATCTCGGCGAAGTGGAAGAATGCCGGCGAAAGATCCCCTCCCTTCTGCATGACAGGCCGTTCAGGGGGCCCGGTGATGAGTAACGAGCACAACAGCGATCCCCTTGCGGTGGCGCTTTTCGGCGAAATCCTGATGGTGGATCAGCTGGCGCGCAATCGCCTCTCCCGCGCCCTTCCCAAGGGCATGGAGCTTTCGCATTTCACCGTTCTCAATCACCTTGCCAATGTGAACGCCGAGCGCAGCCCGGCGCAGCTTGCCTCCGCCTTTCACGTGACCCGCGGCGCCATGACGAACACGCTTTCGAAGCTCGAATGGGCCGGCTATGTGCATATCCGCCCGGATTGGGAGGACGCGCGGCGCAAGCTGGTGGTGATCAGCCCCGCGGGGCGGAGGGCGCGTGATCTGGCACTTCAGGCCATCGAGCCGGTGATAGCGGATGTCGTCGGCTCGATAGGCAGTGAAAAGGTGCGCGCGGCCTTGCCGGTATTGCGTGAATTGCGCCAAAGGCTCGATCGCGAAGACTGACCGCGCCTCAGCTTCCGCCTTTGCCGGGCTTCCCTGCGGCTGTCACGTAATTCACGGAAAGATCGCGATCCGAGATCGACCAGGACCAGGAAAGCGGATTGAACACGAATCCCTTGCGATCGAGCGGCTCCAGCCCGGCTTTTCGGATCAGATCGTAAAGCTCGTCTGGGGTGATGAACCGGCGCCATTCATGCGTGCCCTTCGGCAGCCAGCGCATGATGTGCTCGGCGCCCACGATCGCCATGAGAAAGCTTTTGGGATTGCGGTTGATGGTGGATGTGATCATCATCCCGCCCGGTTTCAGGAGATCGGCGCAGGCCTTCATGTAGGCTTCCGGATCGGCAACATGCTCGATCACTTCCATGTTGAGCACCACATCGAATTTCTCGCCCCCGGCAGCAAGGGCTTCGGCCGTGGTGTGGCGATAATCGATGGCAAGCCCGCTCTGCTCGGCGTGGATCCGGGCGACGGGGATATTGCCCTCGGCCGCATCCGCGCCGACAACATCCGCGCCAAGCCGAGCCATCGGCTCGCTCAGAAGCCCGCCGCCGCAGCCGATATCGAGCAGGCGCAGGCCGCGGAAAGGCTCTGTTTCGGCGAGATCGCGCCCGAACTCGGCGGCGATCTGGCGCGTGATGTAATCGAGCCGGCAGGGATTGAGCATGTGAAGCGGCTTGAATTTGCCTTCGGGATCCCACCACTCGGCCGCCATGGCCTCGAATTTCGCGACTTCCGCCTGATCGATGGTCGTTTCTTCGGTTTGCATTTCCGGCTCCTTGTGCTCTGTTATGAGCACGATCGGCAAGCACGCGCAACCATACCACGGGCATTTGATGGACAGAACCGCCGGAGACAAGGGCGCATCGCTCAATCTCTTCCCCCCGATCGAGCCGTTCGATCAGCGGGTGATGGATGTGGGGGATGGCCATCGGATATACATGGAGCAATCAGGCAATCCCGCCGGCCTGCCCGTGATCGTGCTTCACGGCGGCCCGGGCGGCGGCTCCAGCCCGATGATGCGCCGCTTCTTCGATCCCGAAACCTACCGCATCATCCTTTTCGATCAGCGCGGCTGCGGCCGCTCGGCCCCCCTTGCGGAAGTTGCGCATAACACGACCTGGCATCTCGTCGATGATATCGAGCGTATCCGCAAGGCTCTTGGGATCCGGCGCTGGATCCTGTTTGGCGGCAGCTGGGGGGCCACTCTTGCGCTGATCTATGCCATCACCCACCCCGAGCGGGCCGCCTATCTGGTGCTGCGCGGCGTTTTCCTGATGACTCAGCGGGAATTGCAGTGGTTCTACGGCGGCGGCGCCGGGGCCTTCTGGCCGGAGCTGTGGCAGAAATTCACCGGGATCATCCCGCCCGAAGAGCAAGATGATCTGATCGCCGCCTACCATCGCCGCCTTTTCAGCGGCGATCGTGCGACGGAGATGAAATATGCCCAGGCCTGGACGGGCTGGGAAAACGCCCTTGCCAGCGTTGCCTCCATGGGCCTGATGCACCGGGCGCCGGGCGAGTATGCCCGCATATTTGCCCGCCTCGAATGCCATTACTTCAGGAATGGCGGCTTTCTCGAATGCGATGGATGGATCGAGCGCGAACTGCCTTCGATCGCGCATATTCCCGCCAGCATCGTTCAGGGCCGGCTTGACATGATCTGCCCG
>JALVEX010000067.1 GCA_027030435.1 Paracoccaceae bacterium | reverse complement strand
GCTTTCGGTCGGCGCGGAGCCTCATTATGTGCCGGCAACGGCGGAAACCGGATTTTTGCCGGATTATGCGGATCTTCCCGGCGAACTGCTCGATCGAACGGCAATCGCCTATATCTGCTCGCCCTCCAATCCGCAGGGGGCTGTTGCGGATCGCGAATACTGGGAAGAGCTGATTGCACTGGCGGAAAGGCATGATTTCATCATCTTCGCCGATGAATGCTACAGCGAGATCTACCGCGATGCGCCGCCGCCGGGCGCGTTCGAGATCGCGCGCGGGATTGGGGCTGATCCCGAGCGGGTGCTGATCTTCCATTCGCTTTCGAAGCGCTCGAATCTCGCCGGCTTGCGCTCGGGCTTCGTTGCGGGCGGGCCTCGGAGCCTTGCGCATATCAAGAAGCTGCGCGCCTATGCCGGTGCGCCCCTGCCGCTTCCGCTTCAGCATGTGGCGGTAAAGGCCTGGAAGGATGATACGCATGTGCGCGAAAGCCGCGCGCTCTATCAGGAAAAATACCGTATCGCCGACGATATCCTTTCCGGCCTTCCCGGCTACCGGCCCCCGCAAGCGGGCTTCTTCCTCTGGATCGAGGTTGAGGATGGCGAAGCGGCCGCGCTGAAGCTCTGGCGCGAAGAGGGGGTGCGGGTGCTGCCCGGCGCCTATCTCGGGCGCGAAGGCAGCGCGGGCAATCCGGGGAAGAAATACATCAGGGCCGCGATGGTGGCTCCAAAAGAAGAAATGCGGCGCGGGCTCGAGCGGCTCCGAAGCTGCCTTCAGGATTGAGGACGGTAAACATGGCATCCTATCAGATCAAACAGCGCGAACAATTGCTTGACGCCCGGTTGCAGGCTACCCTCGAGCGGCGGGGCAAGGAGCTTCTGGGCCTGCTGATGCTTGTGCTTGGCATTGCGGTGATGGCGATGCTCCATTCCTACTCGCCCGATGATCCGAGCTGGCTCACGGCAACGGACAAGCCGGTTCACAACTGGCTCGGGCGCATCGGGGCGGCGATCGCCTCGCCCGTTTACGTGATCGCCGGCTGGGGAGGCTGGGGCGTCGGGATTGCGCTTGTGGCCTGGGGTCTGCGCTTCCTGTTGCACCGGGGCGAAGAGCGGGCGCTCGGGCGGGTGATCTTCGTGCCGATCTTCGCGGCGCTTCTCTCCGTCTATGCGGCGAGCCTCGTGCCGGGCGCCGGCTGGCGCCACGATTTCGGCCTTGGCGGGATGTTCGGCGATACGGTACTGGGCGCGCTCCTGAATGTGCTGCCGATCGCATCTCCCTTCGGGATCAAGGCGATCTCCTTCCTCTTCGCGGTGCTGACCCTTGCCGCGGGGCTTTACGCGCTGGGCTTCACCAAGGATGAAATCAAGCGCTTTGCCCGTTTTCTGCTGCTCGGCATTCTGCTGACTTATGAAGGCGTGCTGCGCCTTCTGAAGGCTGCCGCGCGGCTGATCGCCAATGGTGGCGTCTTGCTCGCCGGCGGCATTGCCGATGCGCGTGCGAGAAGGGCCGCGCGCAAGGCAAGGCGGCGGGAAGCGGCCCTGGCGCAGAGCGATAGCCGCGAAGATCCGGGGCGGGCGGACCCGTCGGAAGCGCAGGACAGGAAAATGCCGCGCATCGTCGCGCCGGCGAGCCATGGCGAATCCGTAGAGCCTCCCGCTCCCGAAATCGGCGCTACGACCCTTGAAGATACGCCTCCCGAGGCTCCCCAGCGCCAGGGGCTTCTTGATCGCCTGCCCTCGATCCTGAAGCGCCAGCCCATGCCCGAGCCGGAGCTTGTCGAGCAGGAGCCGGGCCCGGTTGCGCCCGGGGTTGCCGGTGGCGAGGATCGGATCAAGGCCAAGATCGCCGATGCGATCAGGGCCCGTGTGCGCAAGCCCCAGATCCTGCCCGAAGCCGCCAGGGCGGAGCCGAAACTTTCGCGCCCCGATCGCCCCGAGCCGATGATCCTCGCTGATACGCCACCGCTGACAGCCTCCCCCGAGCATGTGCCGCCGGCGCATGAAGCGGCCTTGCGCGCCGCCCCGCCGCCGCGCCCGGAAACGGCTGTGCACAAGCCTGTCGTTCAGCATCCGCCGGCAAAACCCGTGAAGCCTTCGCGCCAGGCGCTTGAGGAGGCGCAGCCGAGCCTTCTCTTCGAAGAAGGCGAGGATGATTACGAAAAGCCCCCGCTGGCGCTTCTCGCCAACCCCGCCGCCACGCCGCGCGTGCAGCTTTCCGAGGAGGCTCTGGAAGAAAACGCGCGCATGCTTGAAAGCGTGCTTGATGATTACGGCGTCAAGGGCGAGATCGTGAGCGTGCGCCCCGGTCCGGTGGTGACGATGTATGAGCTCGAGCCCGCCCCCGGCCTCAAGGCCAGCCGGGTGATCGGGCTTGCCGACGATATCGCGCGCTCGATGTCGGCGCTTTCGGCGCGGGTCTCCACCATCCCCGGGCGCAGCGTGATCGGCATCGAACTGCCCAATGAAACCCGCGAGATGGTGATGCTGCGCGAGATCCTCTCGAGCCGCGAATTTGGCGACAGCACCATGCGCCTGCCGCTGGCGCTGGGCAAGGATATCGGCGGCACGCCAGTGGTGGCGAATCTCGCCAAGATGCCCCACCTGCTGATCGCCGGCACCACCGGCTCGGGCAAATCGGTGGCGATCAATACCATGATCCTCTCGCTCCTCTACAAGCTCACGCCCGAGGAATGCCGCCTCATCATGATCGATCCGAAGATGCTCGAGCTTTCCGTCTATGACGGTATCCCGCATCTGCTTTCGCCTGTCGTCACCGATCCCAAGAAGGCCGTGGTGGCGCTGAAATGGGTGGTGGGCGAGATGGAGGAGCGCTACCGCAAGATGTCGAAGATGGGGGTGCGCAATATCGAGGGCTACAACGGGCGCGTGCGCGAGGCGCTTTCGAAGGGCGAGATGTTCTCGCGCACCGTTCAGACGGGCTTTGACGACGAAACCGGCGAACCCATCTTCGAAACCGAGGAATTCGCCCCCGAAACCCTGCCCTATATCGTGGTGATCGTTGATGAAATGGCCGATCTGATGATGGTTGCGGGCAAGGAGATCGAGGCCTGCATCCAGCGCCTGGCGCAGATGGCGCGCGCCTCCGGCATCCACCTCATCATGGCCACCCAGCGCCCGAGCGTGGATGTGATCACCGGCACCATCAAGGCCAATTTCCCCACGCGGATCTCCTTCCAGGTCACGAGCAAGGTCGATAGCCGCACCATTCTGGGCGAACAGGGCGCCGAGCAGCTTCTGGGCATGGGCGACATGCTCTACATGGCGGGCGGCTCGCGCATCACCCGTGTGCACGGGCCTTTCGTCAGCGATGAGGAGGTCGAGGAGGTGGTGAACCATCTCAAATCCTTCGGCCCGCCCGAATATGTTGGCGGCGTGGTGGAAGGCCCCGACAGCGAGAAGGAAAGCGAGCTTGATCTGGTGCTCGGCCTTGGCGGCAATACCGGCAAGGAGGATGCGCTTTACGATCAGGCGGTGCAGATCGTGATCCGGGATCGCAAATGCTCCACCTCCTACATCCAGCGCAAGCTCGCGATCGGCTACAACAAGGCCGCGCGGCTTGTGGAGCAGATGGAGGAAGAAGGGCTGATCAGCCCGGCCAATCACGTGGGCAAGCGCGAAATCCTCGTGCCCGAGCAGCAGTAGCGTCAAGTTGCCGGCTGCATGCCCGGCTGACGAAATTGTGAGCGCCGGGGGGTGAAATCCCCCGGCCGCACGCGTATATTGGAGGCATGAAAAACATGCGTTTCCTGATCGTGCCCCTGCTGTGGGCCGCGTTGGCGCTTCCGGCAATGGCCCGCAAGCTCACGCTCGATGAAATCTCGGCCTATCTCAACAGCCTGAAGACAGCCGAGGCCGCTTTCACCCAGATCAACGACGATGGCTCCAAATCCACCGGACGGCTCTTCATCAAGCGCCCCGGGCGGGTGCGCTTCGAATACGATCCGCCGCAAAAGGCGCTGGTGCTGGCAAGTGCCGGCACGGTGGCGATCTTCGATCCGAAATCCAATCAGGCAGCGGAGCAATACCCCCTGAAGCGCACCCCGCTCAACCTGATCCTGAAGCGCAGGGTGGATCTGAAACGCGCGAAGATGGTTGTCGGCCACAAATCCGATGGCAAGACGACCACGATTATCGCCCAGGATCCGAAGCATCCCGAATACGGCACTATCGAGCTTGTGTTCGCCTCGGATCCCGTGCGGCTGAAGAAATGGATCATCAATGACGATGCCGGCGGGCGCACCGTGGTGATCCTCGAGGATATGAAAACCGGCGTCAGCCTTCAGCCGAGCCTCTTCAGCATCCCCTATGCCGAGCAGAAGCTCTATGGCCGGCGCAATGACTGATCCCGCACCTCAAAGCTTGCCGCAGGCGGCAAGCTGCATGCGGTAGCGCTCGGCACGCGCGCCGACCTCGTTTGCCACCCGCATGAGCCAGGCCTTGGAGCGATGGCTGCCGCGCGCATAACCGCTGCGGCCCTCGTGATAGGCGAGATACTGGCTGCGGGCATCGGAGAGCGGAATCCCGAGCATTTCGCTTGATTGCGCCATGTACCAGCCCATGAAATCGGTCGCGTCCTCGATGTCGTCTCGCCTCGCGCCATATCGGCCGGTTTCGCGCTTGTATTCCTTCCAGGTGGCATCGAGGGCCTGGGCGAAACCATAGGCCGAGGATTGCCGCCCCATGGGGATCACACCGAGCACATAGCGAAACGGCGTGCGTGCATCGCCGACGAACTTGCTCTCCTGATAGATTGTTGCCATCTGCACATGCACCGGCACGCCCCAGCGCCGCTCGGTGCGCTTCATGGCTTTCAGATATCTCGGCCGTTGATCGGCGATGCTGCAGGCATTATCGAGATTGCGCGGCGCGGTATTGTTGCCCCCGCCGCAGGAGCCGACAAGCAATACCAGAAGGGTTGCCCGAAAAAATCTGCTCATTGCCTCTTGCTCGATTGTCTTTTTGCTTGAGGCCG